>NZ_OY730245.1:0-300000 GCF_963422545.1 uncultured Flavobacterium sp. | reverse complement strand
TACTAGCACTATTTTTTTCTATCGGACTCAAATTTGGGTTTCCGATTACGGTATTCAACGGATTCATTAAATTCAGAACAGGCAATAATTGCGTAGCACTTGGGAGCGCATTAGAGTAATCGTATCTTAAAGTCAGATTCTTAGAACGACTAAACTTATATCTTATTAAGGCATCTGCAAAAGGCAAAGCATATTTTTTATTCAAATCAGTCGAGTTTCCTAAGTATAAAGAATGATTATCATAATCAATTATAGAAGTTTTAGTGCTAAGGTTTACTATAAATTTACTTTTTTTCAAAGTAATTCCCACTTTAGGACTAACCGAATTTTGTCGCGAAGCGATATAATTCGTTAAAGACAAATTCAAATCAGAATACGATTCTGTTGCAGCGTCAAAATCAAAAGTTTTCTGATCGTTTATTGTTTTTGCCCAGTCAAAATCAGTACCAAATCTAACTTTCAAAGAATCTGTAATAGGTTCTGTGTACTCGAGATCCAGAGAATAAGAATCAGAACTTGTGTTATTTTTACTATTCTGATTTCGTTCATCGTTTGGTTTACTACCCTGATAAAAAATAGTTTGAGAGAGATTCAGTGCATTCGAATCGTTTCTAGTGTTATTATTACTAAAAACTAAACTTAGATTACGTGATTCTTTTTCGAAAATTTTATTGAAATTAATCGTATTGGTAAAATTATTATTCGTGCTTTCGTTTTTAGATTCTGATTTACTTTCGTTCAACGCCTGTCCGTTTTCATCCTCAGAAGCAGTACTTGATTTTGAATCACTGTTTATTCTGGTTTGATTGAAAGACGGAGCGATAAAAAGATGTGTAGTTGGATTAATTCTATAATCTAACTCCAAATTAGCCTTGTTTCCGGTATTTTCATTTCGTGTTTTCGAATCTGATGTTGTTAGAATATTTCCCGTAGGCAAAAAATTCATCTGATTTGATTTACTATCGTTATTATTAATCGAGTTCGAGAAATTATAACTGCTCGTAACATCTAATTTTTTTGACCAGGCATCAGAATAATTAATTCCTGCCAAATTAGATTGTGTGATTCCTTTTCCGCCTCCTGAACTTTGATTGACATTTTTACTATTTCTTCCTCCACTCATATTATCAAAAACATCATCCATAGAAAAACCGGTCGAATTGATATTATTGGATGACGCCAAAACACTTATTTTTTGTTGATTTTTGAAAAAATTCATCATCAAACTACTTTCATAACGATCATCAGAACCGTATCCGCCAAGTATTTTTCCAAAGAAACCTTTATTTTTCTTTTCGTCAATTGTCAAATTTATGCTCGCATTGTCCGAAGTTGATTCCTGTTTTGCGAGTTCTTCTTTCTTGGTTTTAAAATCTGAAACCTGAACCTTTTTAATAATATCTGCAGGCAAGTTTTTTAGGATTAAAGCACCATCTTTATCAAAAAATGTCTTTCCGTTGACTAAAAACTGCGTTACTTCCTTTCCGTTTACGGTAACTTTACCGTTATTATCCACATCAACGCCAGGCAATTGTTTCAATAAAGCTTCGACATTAGCATCCGGACGAACTTTATACGAAGAGGCATTAAACTCTAAAGTATCTTTTTTAATTGTAATTGGCGGTGCATCAGTTTTAATTACAACATTCTCTAAAACATTTACATTTTCAAGCAAATACAATTTCCCAAAATCCTTGCTTTCCAAAAGTTCTTTTTGCTCCTCAACCAAAGGCTGATATCCCAAATAATTTACTTTTAGAAAAACAGGCTTGTCAATTTTTTTAGTACTTATTTTAAAAACACCGTTTTTATCCGTCGTTGCATATTCAATAACCGTAGAATCCTTAACGGTCGAAAAATAAACAGTTGCCATTTCCAGAGGAAGCTGTGTATTAATATCAACGATAGTTCCTTTAATTACAATATCATTTTGCGCACTTGCCGAATAACAAAAAAGAAAGAAGAGAAAATAAGAGAAAAATTTGGTCATAAGAAAAGGTTAGTTACACCATTAAGACTAACAAAGATACTAATGGTTTAATTGTGAGAATAATCTTTTATTTCATTTTTTACTTAATAGCCAAAAAAAATCCCCGACTTAGCGGGGATTTAGATTTATTTCTCTCTGATATAAATATCGATTGGCACTCCTGAAAAGTCCCAATTTTCTCTAATCTTATTTTCAAGATATCTCTTATATGGTTCCTTAACATATTGTGGCATATTTGCAAAAAACACAAACTGAGGCGTTAATGTTGGCAATTGCATACAATATTTAATTTTTACATATTTACCTTTTGTTGCTGGTGGCGGATATGCTTCAATCACCTTCAACATAAATTCATTGAATTTAGAAGTTGGTATTCTTTGTTTTCTATTTTCAAAAACCTGAACCGTAGCTTCTAATGCTTTCAATAAACGCTGTTTCGTTAAAGCCGAAACGAACAAAATTGGCACATCTGTAAAAGGCATTAATTCTTTTTTAATTTTCTCTTCGTAATCACGAGTCGACATCGTATCTTTTTCAACCAAATCCCATTTGTTTACCAAGATTACAACACCTTTACGGTTTTTCTCAGCCAACCAAAAAATACTTTGATCCTGACCTTCAAATCCACGAGTTGCATCAATAACCAAAATACAAATATCTGCATGCTCAATAGCACGAACAGAACGCATTACCGAGTAAAACTCTAAATCTTCCTTCACCTTTGCTTTACGACGGATTCCCGCAGTATCAACCAGGTTGAATTCAAAACCAAAACGGTCAAATTTTGTATCAATTGCATCACGAGTTGTTCCTGCAATATCAGTTACAATATATCTCTCTTTACCAATCAAAGCATTGATAAAACTAGATTTACCAGCATTTGGACGTCCTACAACAGCAAAACGAGGCAAGTCTTCTTTAACCTCAACTTCTGGTTTCTCCGGAAAAGCTTCAATTAAAGCATCCAATAAATCTCCAGTTCCGCTTCCTGAGATACTTGCAAACGTAAAATAATCTCCTAAACCAAGATTATAGAACTCAATTGCATCTTTCTCACGCATTGCGTTATCTACTTTATTTACAGCCAATAAAACAGGCTTAGTTACTTTACGCAACAATTTAGCCACCGTTTCATCCATTGGTGTAATACCTTCTTCTACATCAACTACAAAAATAATAACATCAGCCTCGTCGATAGCAAGCTCTACTTGTTTACGAATTTCACCTTCAAATACGTCATCAGATCCACGAACATATCCGCCGGTATCAATTACAGAAAACTCTTTTCCGTTCCACTCGCTTTTACCGTAGTTTCTATCTCTGGTAACTCCAGAAACCGAATCTACAATAGCTTCTCTTCTTTGTATCAGCCTATTAAAAAGGGTTGATTTCCCTACATTAGGTCTTCCTACTATCGCAACAATGTTATTCATTTTTTTGAATTTTAGATTCCAGATTCCAAATTTCAGATTTTTAGTCACCTAAAAACCTAATCGCTTGTAATCCAAAATGCTTTATTTTAATTTTTTGCAAAGGTAGTCTTTTTTTGTTAGCAGTCACAGTTTTAAGTATTCAGTAAAAAAACTGCTAAAACTGTGACTCAAAACTGAAAATTGACTACTTTTTTCAGGAGCTGTTTCCTGCTATCCGTTTCAATCTTTTTTATTGTAGAAAAAACAATAAAAAAGGATTTCCACTTCTATCAGGGCTAGGGTTTCACGATTACAAGAACTTCAGTCAATATCAAAAATTACTACTTTGTATTATCTCAATAACCTACTTATTGACCTGTGTAAAAGCTTTTAACCTTCTTAATTTTCAATGAGTGCTTTTTAATTATTTACACTTTTCATAAATATATTGAGGTCTCGCTCCCATTCTGTAAGAACTAAAATCACCTTTATTGGATAATTTCAAAGTAAACCCCTCTTCTTCTTCACCTGAATTAAAAAACTTAATATCGCGAATTTTGATTTTTCCTGAAATAACATCTACAGGACCTATTTTATAATCACTAAACTCAAAAGGTTTATCGCCAAAATCACAGTATATAAGTTCTTTTTTATCAAAATCAACATATGCTTTATTCTCTACATCACAAAACCTTCTGTTATTTGCTAAAAACTCTTCGACTTGTCCTTCTGTATCTATTGGCACAAACTCTTTTTCCTGATCTGCGTATAAAGCATCATCTACAGAATCCTGAGTAATACCAACCAAATATTTATTATTTTTATAAATACTAAAATACAATGTCAGAACCCTACTTTTATCTATAGACATTACATCGGCTCTGTAATTGCATATTTTTTCGAGTTGGCGAAATGGCTTTTTATCTTCATCTGACCGATTACTGTAAGTATCATCAAAATTATCCAGACGGAATTTATTTTGATAGTTCACATAATAAAAACCAGTCTTTTTAAATTCTCCATCACCCAGATATTCCGGAAATTTTCCAAATTCTACATTATCATAGATTTTAAAATCAAACCATTCTATCCAGTCATCAATTTTATTAGGAAAGCTTAAAATAGGATAATATCCATCTCTAACAAATATGGCCAATCCATTAGTTTTATCTATGAACTTATTAATATTTGAAGCTTTATTGGTACTGAATTGCTTTATGAATTCGCTTAAAAACAATCTCACCTCTTTATCAGAACAAGCCGTAGTATCAAAAGCTACAGAGTCTTTTTCTACAATTGGTTCGTTTTTTACGATAACAGGTTTAGACGGAACAGCTTTCTCTTCTGAACCAAAAAAATATACTAAACCCGCAATCAGTATAAGTCCGCAACATATTGATATTAAATACTTCGTCGAAACTTTCATAAATTATGATCTGGAGGTTTTGAGTAAATTATTGATTATATCCAAAACGTTTCAACATATTGGCATTACTTCTCCAGTTTTTATTCACTTTTACAACCAGTTCAATATGAATTTGTTTTCCAAAGAATTTCTCTAGATCGGCACGAGCCTCTGTACCTACTTTTTTCAAAGCGGCACCTTTATGTCCAATAATGATTCCTTTTTGAGTCTCGCGTTCTACCATAATAATCGAACGGATTCTGATAATATTTTCATCTTCAAAAAATTCCTCAGTCACTATTTCAACCGCATACGGAATCTCTTTGCTGTAATTCAACAAGATTTTTTCACGAATAGTTTCGTTAACAAAAAAACGTTCCGGTTTATCTGTTAATTGATCTTTAGGATAATATGCCGGAGATTCTGGCAATAATTCAATAATTCTTCCAAAAACTTCTGGTACATTAAAATTCTGTAAAGCCGAGATTGGGAAAATTTCGGCATTTGGTACTTTAGCAGTCCAGAATGCAACTTGTTCTTCTAATTGTTCCTGATTCGAATTGTCGATTTTATTCAACAACAGCAAAACCGGAATTTTAGCGTGGATAATTTTATTAAAGAAAGCTTCGTCTTTTAAGTCCTGCTCCCCTATTTCGACCATGTAAACCAGAATATCAGCATCTTCAAAAGCCGATTTTACAAAGTTCATCATCGATTCCTGCATTTCATAAGCGGGTTTGATGATTCCGGGAGTATCCGATAATATAAGTTGAAAATCTTCGCCATTCACGATTCCAAGAATACGGTGACGAGTTGTTTGTGCTTTTGATGTAATAATCGATAATCTTTCTCCAACAAAGGCGTTCATCAATGTTGATTTTCCAACGTTTGGATTCCCGATGATGTTTACAAAACCTGCTTTATGTGACATTTGTGTACTATTTATTTTGCAAAGGTAGTCATATCAACTCAATACAGAAAATAAAACATTTTTTAAAGTTTTCGTTGGATTTCTAGAAAATCGGCGTATCTTTGCACCCGAAACATCGCGGGATAGAGCAGTAGGCAGCTCGTCGGGCTCATAACCCGAAGGTCACAGGTTCGAGTCCTGTTCCCGCTACTAAGACAAAGCTTCAGAGAAATCTGGAGCTTTTTTGTTTATATTTACTTTTAAAAAACAAAACGACTCTGTTTAATGAATATCAAGATTGTGGGTGCGAAGTCAGGAGACATTCGCACAGCTTTTCATAAGAACTCTTTGGAGAGCGGAGTTTGGGACTAAATTAAGCCCCTTCTTGGGATTTGCCAAATCATCCCAAATACAAAACCATTTTTCCATTAAGCCAATTGCCCAAATCCGTTGTAGTAGCTGTTAGCAAACGATCATATAATTAGTGCCAATTATTTCCACAAAATCGGCATTGTTTAGCTTTAGGTGTTCTGGCTATTTTTCCACACTTTGGACATAAATTCAATTCCAATTGGTTTTCATGCTCATTGAAAATTCGAATTGCTGTATTCTTAATAAATTCTGGATATCCATTTTCTAATAATTTCAGTACTTCATTGTCAGTTGTTAAAAATCGTTTTTTAACTTCATCAATTTTCGGATGAGTATTATCAGGATATTTCCCAAATTTAAAGGTTCCGAAATGATGATCTATTGCTTTTCGTTCCGATACAGAGTAATATTCCCAAGAGTTTTGAAATATATAATCAATTAATTCAGGATAAAGTTCTTTCATGTATTTTTTAAATGTTTGCTAACATTCTGGTACTACAGCGGGTTTGGGGTTAAATTAAACCCTATTTTCGGATTTGCCACCCGAGCAATAGCGAACAGGCGAAGCAAATCATCCCAAATACAAAACCAACTTCCTATTAAGCCAATTGCCCAAATCCGTTGTAGTAGCTGTTATAGCTAGTACTTTTTTATTATCTAATTATCATTCAGTGGTAATATATTCTTTTGTTTTAACGACTTTACCATTAATTGATTTCTCATATATATTTCTGTAAATATTTATTGTGTCATTTACAATTGAGTCTGATTTGGTAATGGTTTCCAAGTATTTTAGTTGTCCGTTTTTATCAAAATAATGATTTTTTTTAATTTCATTATCTCTACTAGATGAACTTGTCACAAGTTTTCTATTAATCGTATCTATTGCTTCTATCTGATTATCTGATAAATCTTCTGAAAATTCAAACGATTTTGTTTTTTCATTGAAGACATAAATATTAACCAAATTAGTCATTTCATTACTGCCATAACTCGTCATCAGAAAATCTTTAAAACCGTCAAAATTTAAATCTTGGAAATGTTCATTAAAATAGTCCTCCGAATTAAAATCATTTTCTGTCTTAAAATAGTCCGAATAGCTTAGTAAAATCCTTTGTGTTGTATAGTCCTTTAATTCAAGCGTCGTTTTACCTTCAGGAGAATCAATTTGCTTCCAATTACATTTTATACCATTGATATTGAAAGGCTCACTTATTTTTGTAAGTGTGTCTGCTTTCATTTCGGGAAATTCTGCTGTAGTAACAGTATCTGTATTAATGGCTTTCTTAGAAGAAATATTTTTTGTCGTGTTTTTACAACTCACTACAAATAAAATAACAACAATATAAAAAAGGTTTTTCATTTAGTTCAATTTACCATTTTCATTATTCCATATCAATGATGCTTCTCTATCACAACCGCCAAAATAATTACCTAAAATATAAATAGTTTTTTCTTTATGACTAATTTTCAAGATAATTGGAAAATTAGCGAGCTCGAATGTATTAAAAGATAAGGAAGATTTTATTTTTCCTGTTTGATTTATTTTACTTAAATCCAACATTTTCTTCAAACTACCATTTAGTTCATCATCTTTTGTATCAATTATTTCATTAGCATATTGTTCCATAATAATCCCACCAGTTTGATTAATTTCTTGAAAAAGATAATAATCTGGATTGTCTAGATTTACTTTGTGCATAACTTTACTATAGAATTTTTCTTGTAATAATTCTTTTGAAACCGGGAAAATTTCATAGTTAAATTCTTCAATTTCTACTCCATTTAGAGTATATATATTGAATGTTAGTATTCCTCCACCGCAAGCTTGTGAAAATCCATTTTGCGAAATTAAGATTCCAACAAATAAAATCCATTTTATCATCTTTTTCATTTTAGTTCTGATTTTTATTTAGCATTGGCTATAACATACTTATATGTGTTACAAAACCACACAAAGCCATCCAAATTTGGGTAGATATGTGTGATAAATTTCACACATTATTTATTTTCAAATATATTTCTTTTTTACTACAAATCATCAAAAGCACTTTTAATTTGATTAATGCTTTTTGGCTTTTATATGAGTGGCTATGCAAACAAAAAGAAGAGAAAAAATTAAGATTCGTATGATATAATACCATAATAATCCTCAACAAACTGGTTAGATAATTGAATGCTTCCCGCTACTAAGACAAAGCTTCAGAGAAATCCGGAGCTTTTTTGTTTTAACTATGTTTACAAACCCTCTTTGTCAACGTCTCGTTGCGTTCACGAGCGGGACGCTCGCGCCGGCAGGGTTAAAATTTAAAAGCAAAGTTCTATTCTTTCAAATAGACAAATCATTCCAGATTTTGATATAATATCTGACAAAAATAATATTTACGGGATATTTTTTTATCTTTGAAATTCAGTCTTTTTAATCCGAATGGCTTTATCTTTGAGCCTCAGAAAATTAAATCTCATTTATGGAACAGAAAATACATCAGGGAAGAAACGTAAAACGTTTCAGAGAAATGCTTAACATAAAACAAGAGGCATTGGCTTATGATCTGGGAGAAGACTGGAATCAAAAGAAAATTTCAATGCTGGAACAAAAAGATGTAATTGAAGAGAGTCTGCTTAAACAAATCTCAGCAATATTAAGAATTCCTGTTGAAGCTTTTCAAAGCTTTGATGAAGAGCAAGCAATAAATATTATTTCTAATACTTTTCATGATACTCAAGGTTTGATAAATTATAGTCCAACTTTCAATAATAATCCAATCGATAAATTGATCCAACTTCACGAAGAGAAGATTGCCTTGTATGAAAGAATGTTAAAAGAAAAAGATGAAATGATGGCAAGGCTTGAAAAACTTATCACTAAATAATTTCGGAATAATTCTTATTCATATGTGGAAATATTAAATTAAGAAATAATCATTTATAAAAACATAAAAATAAAAGCTTTGGAGAAATCCGGAGCTTTCTTGTTTATATTTAGATAAAACAATCTGTATTTGATTCAGATCGCGGGTGCGAAGTCAGGAGACATTCGCACAGCTTTTCATAAGAACTATTCGGAGAGCGGGGATACTAATCGAAAAATTTGATGAAGCAACATTTTGATTACTTTTTAAGGACTTTAAAAATCAACAACGAAAAATGGGATATTGGCGTACTATACATTTATTTGACGACAAGAAATTTTACAAAGAAGTGGTTTCGGAACTAAAAGGAGAAACTGGTGATTTGACTGAGCCCTGCCGGGAATTTTTAAAACATTATCTCACTGGAGGTACTTCTCATTTATCTGTTGAAAAAATCAATAGTCTTGTTGAACAGAATATCCAAAGAATTGTTTCAATTTCGAGTTCACTTGACGAAACTTTCAAAATTCATGATGAATTTCATAAAATGACTAACTATGATAGTCAGAATCATTTTTTAAGCAATTTAGATGGTCATTATGAATTCTGTAAATTTCTGGAATACTATTTATTTAGGACTTGTGCCGACTTCAATCCGCATTTAGGACTCGGTAAAGGTGGTGTATCCCGAAATTTTAATATCCATATAAAAACACTGTCTTATAATATTATTGAAGAACTTGATAATTGGAATGATTTTTTATCTCAAGATAGTATGGGAATTACAAATTGGATAACAAATGAAGATGTTGAACTTCTTTTTCTTGACAAAGAAAATTTGCATTTTGAGAACAATGAATTGGCAAAAAAATTTCTCACATTGTTGGATGTTGCGCATAAAAATAAACTTGGTTTTATTATGGGAGCGGATATGAGAGAAGAGCAATTAGAATTACTATCAAAAAACAAGTTATTAGTTGACGATTTATAGTCAGGCAAACCCATAATTAAAGAATTAAAAAACATAAAAAGAACCATTAAATAGGTCTTTTTGCTTTTGTGATGTCGATGGAATTTGAATCGAAAATTTTAATATTGACTGCTATTTATCCTTTTCAAATCATCAATAAAATGGTTCGAGAATTGTCCCATTAGGACTACTAAGACAAAGCTTCAGAGAAATCTGGAGCTTTTTTTGTTTTAACCATCTTTATAAACCCTCTTTGTCAACATCTCGTTGCGTTCACGAGCGGGACGCTCGCGCCAGCAGGGGGATTTGTTTATTCTTTTCGGTATTTACAGGTAGATATTGTGGATTAGTTGTCAAATATTTCAGTAATCATGTTTTCGATTGCTCCTGTGTTTTCTGCACTACTACCTATCCATCTGCCGATGATATTACCATCTTTATCGATTAAGATTTTTGTTGGAATTGCTGTTACAGCATAGGTGTCTTCAATTGTACTTTTATTTTCTTTGATTGAAAAATGTTTCCATTTTTCAACATTTTCTTTTTGTATTGTAGCTCTCCATAAATCTAGTTTTTCATCCCTCGTAACACTTATAATTTCAAAGCCTTTGTCTTTATATTTAGAGTACATTTCTTTTAGAAAAGGAAAATCTTCTCTGCAAGGGCCACACCAACTTGCCCAAAAATCAAGAAGCACATATTTGTTGTTTCTAAACGAACCGATTTGCAACAAGTTATCGTTCACGTCATTTACTTTAAAATCTGGGGCTAGGCTTCCAATTCTACTATTTTTAAAATAAATTAATTTTTCAGCCAATTGTTTTCCGCTATAAGATTTTTTTACTTCTGGCCCTAATTTATTGTATAAGTTTTTAATTGTATCATATGGAATTTGATCATCCTCTTCTGTTAATATGCGATATAATAAGTCAGGTGCTATAAATGAATTTGGATTTTTTTTTATAAATTCAAAATCCAATTGCATATTTTTTTTTATACTTTGATCCACCAATTGATCCAACTGTTGATCAAGCGAATCTAAACTCTTTTGAAATTTAATTTTTAAAGAATTATCACTTGTTTCAATCATTTTAACAGAATAAAGTCTACTCAATTCTCTGATAGAATCAATTTTTTTGTGATTTTTTTGCTTTTCCGTTGTATTTTGTAATGCATAAAACTCATCGTTCGTTTTAGAATTATTTATAATTATAGTACTCAAATCATCAAAATCGAGTTTAATATTCATTGTAGACGGCTCCAAATAAAATATCATTGAATTTACTTTTGTTATATAAAATTTAGGGTCAGTACAAATAATTGCTTTAACAGGGAAATCAATTTCTCCTTTAAATACAAATTTGTTGTTATAAATCTCTGAAGATTTGGTAATGCTCTTGCCGTTGATCTTATATGTCAAATAAATATTTTTTTTGTTAGCATTTTTGGAGCACGCACCATTTAACACAAAGTTGTGCTGTGAAACCATAATAAATGGAAGGACTAAAAAGAAAATTGAAAGTTTTAATTTCATGTATATTTATTTTAAAATTTGAATTAGAGATATATAAATATTGTTAATAACATAATTTACAAACTCTAATACTTTTGCTAGAATTTCATCTAATATCTTTTTGTATTGTAATTTAACTTTTCTTCAAACGAATATAAGAATTGTTTTGCTAAAATTAATTAAGTGTTTTGAAATCTAAATAACCAAAATCTTATACAATTCTAAAATATTCCCGAAAATAAACATCCCATTTAAGCAACTAAAATTTCATTAAAGTCATAAAAAAATTGGTTAGATATTTCAATACTTCCCGCTACTAAGACAAAGCTTCAGAGAAATCTGAAGCTTTTTTTGTTTTAAATTATTGTTCATTAGATCCATCATATGCGTCGTAACTAAGACTTTAATAGTATTTACTATTTATTAAGAATATTAAAAATTCTTCCCGAAAAACACAGATCTTCTTTCACTTTCACTTTCACTTTTTTATAAAAAACCTTGTCATTGCAGACAAGGTTTCTATTTTTATGCTCTTTGCGGATTATCGTTATGGGGCGAAGTCAGGAGACCTTCGTACAAGGTTTCATAAGAACTCTTCAGAGAGCGGTTTTTTTAAAGTAATTTCTTTGGTTAATTTTAATTCCACGCAAAGGGAAATCATATTTATTTAAATTCTCTATCAACACCCTGGAATATTCTAAAGTCAATTTGGCTTGAATATCCGGCACAAAATATGTAGCCGTAATTACAAAAACCCAAAGCTTTGAAAAGAACATAATTAATACTGTTATTTTTGAAATGCCAAAAGGATGTTTCCACAACATTGGTATTAACGTAAATAGTGGCAGATATACCGGAATAAGAAACACCCATATAAAAGCTGGAATATTTAGTCCTACCGCTTCACGAGTAGCTAACCAATCAGATGGGTCAATCAAGAGCCACATTGGATAACCTACCAAACTTTCTATATAAAGTGCTCCTAATGCATATAATGACAAGAAAAAAGTAAAAATAAATAATACTCTTCGAATGACATTCGTGTCAATTAAAAATTTATTAAATAACAATATAGCAATCGTAACTTGAATGGCTGCCGGGATTATTTGAAAATACATTGAGTACATCAATAATTTGGAATTCAATTCTGTTGTTAGTCCTAAAGTAGGCAATTCATTATGAACGGGAACAATAACCAAGAAAGTGGTTAAAACTGAAAATAAAGCTAATCCAAATGATAACCAAAGCATCGCGCGAGAAAATTTTTTTGAGCAAAAAAGCAATAAAAATAAATGCGATATAATCATTAAAACTGCAGGGAAATAACAAACCAAAATCATTTTATCATTAAACAATTGCATATAGTTAGCGATATTTTTACTTACTTTATGTAATTGGGGATAACTTACAAAGTAAGTCATCATGATAGTTCCAAAGTAGTAAAAACAAAGTACAAAGTAAGCGAGTAAAATCCATTTTTGAGTTTTAGTGTTTTCTAATTTTATCATCTTGAATAGCTTTAAAATTTATCTAAAAGTCATTTGTTTACCACTAACGTCCTGCTACTACAATGGGTTTGGGCTTAAATTAAGCCTTATCTTCTAGTTTGCCTAATCATCCCAAATACAAAACAATTTTCCCATTAAGCCAATTTTCCTGATCAATTGCAGCAAGTGTTTATAATTAAACCTTTAGCAGTACTGATCTGAATTTTAATCACTTACGAATATAACTAAAATTTGAATGTAAAGCTATTTTAGGATTAAGTGTAAATATGTAACCTTATTTCAGAACGAGACATCGTTGCGTTCACAAGCGGGACGCTCGCGCCAGCAGGGGGTAAAAATAAAACCACTACTTTAAATTTAAAATAGTGGTTTTGCAATGAATAAATAATGATGAATAAAATTATAAAGTTAATCTCAAAATCTATAAGTATTATTTTAGAATAGGCTATTCAATTGATATCTTTTTGGTTGTTGTAGTTGAATTTTGAGAAATCATCGCCAAATATAAACCTCTACCAAGTTTAGTTCTAATGACTTGATTAGTATTAGATTTTAGATTTTTTGTTTCGTATAATAGCTCGCCGCCTGTTGAGTATATAGTTACAGAATAATCTTCGCCTGATTGTGAAGCGTAATAAATATTAAACTCTCCACCCTTTGATGGATTAGGATATACTTGGACGTTATTATCTATTTCAATATTATTCATTAAAACATTTTTCTCATTTACACCTACACTTTTTGAAGTATTTCCTATTTTATTGAACTTAAATAATTGACATGAAGTCCCGTAATAATCCCAAAGTTGAAGATTTGCTGTGCCATCCATATTACAATTAGAAACGTCCCAGCTTTTTGATGTATTTACGGCTGATTTTATGCTATAATAACCATTACCAACATCGGTTACTAACCATTTTTGAGCATCATTACTATAATTATCCCAAAGTCTTATCGATTTTCCATTTGTTGGATCTGCACTCTCAAGATCTATTACACGTCCTGTAGAACTTGCATTTGATTTAAAACGCCAATAGCCGTTTCCAGCATCAATAGCAATCCATTGTTGTGGTGTTCCCCCTAATCGATCCCAAGGACGGATTACAGTACCATTTGCATTAGTTCCATTCTTAAGATCTAATACTTTATTTGAATTTGTTTTAAATTCAATTTCATAAACACCATTGTTTACTAGTGAAGTACTACCACAGCTTTGCGATGGTATATTATTATTTGCATATTCAGAGAACCACTGCTTAACTGGTGCAGCACAAGCCTCCCAATTGTTGTTGAAAGCAGTTGTAACATTATACGGATCCCCGTTAGTTATCAACTCTTCTGGTTTAAGTAAATTCCAACTACAATTTCCAGTAGCATCAATTCTACCTTTCATATTAAGACCAAAACCACTTGTTGTACCAGTAGCCCATGTTCCGACACCATTAGGTGACCAATCCGTTTCGGTTATTATAATAGGTGCTACGTTAGCAATCGGTTGCACTTCAGCATTCCAAGCATTATTAAAACTAGTGGTATTTTCTGCATTTGCTCCCCAATATCCTGGATAAACATGAACAGCATAACCTATATTACCTCCTGTTATCAAATGGTTTGGATATCCTTGATAATGAGACTGATACCCCGTTCCTGGTATCCAACAAACATTATTTGCACCATTAGTCTTAATTATATTTACTAAATCCTGAAAGTAATTATGTAAAGCTGCAAAATGCTCATCACCCGTTGCACCCCAATTTCCATTTGTTCCAAGTATTTCTACAGGTTCATTGGCTAATTCAAACATAACATTATCTACGTTCTTTAGATTTGGATGGTTCGATAGATATTGCCATACCTTTCTTAAATAATTATGGTAATTGTCCCCATAAGCAATTCGCTGAGGACATACACCAGGAGGACGAAGGACAACATAGAGTCCTCTGCTTCTGGCATGATTAATTAAAGGGATTATAACTTGATCTACATAAGTTACTAATCTATTGTAATCAAAGCATGAGATATCATTTTCTCCTGCTGAACAGCCAGGTTTATTGGTCCAGTAAGGATCGATGTGAAGTCTTATATAATTTAATTTCCATCCGTTATTTGTGTCTGTGAGCGCATCCATAACGGCATTATTATAATTTAGACAACCTTGAATATTATAATTATCCCAACGACATTGACCGGAAGAACAACCATTAAACCAGGGACTTGGAGTTATGGCAACGCCATGTAGTAAAATGTTTTTTCCGCAAGGATCTTTTAAATTTTTGCCTTCAATATGCAGAGGAGGCAGTGGCATTCCTGGCCATGCAAATAATTGTATTAGAGGAATAAACACTAAAAATAGAATAAGTAATTTTTGAATTCTTTTCATAAGTTAAATGGTTTATAGTTAATAGTTAATAAATCTACCCTTTACCTTTGGGTAGGTTTTTTACTGCTAATTTAACAATAAAAACAATTTAAAAACAACCGATTGTGTTATTTATTTTTTTTCGCCCTTTTTTTTAACAATAATTTGATGCAAAAGTCTTTTTTAGATACTGCTCTCACTACATTTTATTTGACTTGGAAACAGCTAAAAAAAAACGAATTATCATTTATCAAGCGAACCTGATTTGTTTTAACAAGAAGATAAAGCAAATGTGTTTGCTTCCGAATATTTGTTATCTATTTTTAAACTTTTTTCAGGCGAGACAATCTAAAAGAAAGAAAAGCATAGAAATAAATAAGTCTTAAAAGTGATTTTAATCGAAATCTCTTTTATTTTTGCCAAATGTTAGAAATTCTTTACCAAGATGAATATATTATAGCAATTAATAAACCAAGTGGATTGTTGGTTCATAAATCATTTTATGCGCGAGATGCAAAAGTTTATGCAATTCAGGAATTGAGAAATCAAATAGGCCAACACGTTTATCCTATTCATCGGTTAGACCGCAAAACATCTGGAATTTTGTTATTTGCATTGGATAAAGAGGTTTTAAAAATTATGAATGATCGTTTCGCCACACGCGAAGTCGAAAAAAAATATTTAGCAATTTTACGCGGTTGGTCACCCGAAGAACTAACGATTGATTATGATTTAATCAATGATGATGACATTAAACAAAATGCTATAACATACTTTCATCGTTTGCAAAATGCCGAAGTTGAGTTAGAATTTAACAATCAACCAACGTCACGATATTGTTTGGTCGAAGCGATTCCCGAAACTGGACGTATGCATCAATTGCGAAAACATTTTAAACATATTTTTCATCCCATTTTAGGAAGTCGGCCACATGGTTGTAACAAACAAAATAAATTATGGCTGGAGAATTATGACCTGAAAGGAATGATGCTTCACGCACATCAGTTAATTTTTAATCATCCAATAAAAAATGAACAACTAATCTTAAATGCGAAGATTAATGAAGAGTTTAGCAGAGTAGGTAATATTCTTAATCTAGATTTGAGTAAGTATAAATAGAAAAATAATTTGTATATTATTTTTCTATTTTAAAATTTAAGATACGCATGCTAAAATACTATATGGTTAGATATTTGAGTACTTCCCGTTACTAAGACAAAGCTTCAGAGAAATCTGGAGTTTTTTTTATTTTTCTAACTAAAAATTCTCAAGTAAACTTCTTCTTTTCTTTAATCAGAATACCTAATAATTCTTTATCGTTTTAGTTAATCATTTCTTAATCCCTTAAGAAAAATCATCACTATTAATATAAATTCGTCTTATCAACTCGTATGAAATAAGCTATGTTTTAAAAAACAGCTAATTACCATTATATCCCAAAACAAATCTTAAAAACAACTTTTATATTAAAAATTTGATTTATACCACACTTTTAAATATTGCGATTTTTCAGGGAATAGTCTTAGGTTTAATTATTTTAAAGTCTTCCTTATTCAATAGTAATTCAAATAAATATCTGGCATACTTACTATTTACACTTTCAATTATTTTACTGAATCATGTTTTTGAGATTGAGGGCGCCTTTACTCCCTACCCTTTTCTACGCTTTATTGACCACATCGAGTGGGTATTTCTAATACCTGCTTTCTTATTCCTGTTTATTATAAACCGGATTGATGATACTCCAAAAAGCAAACAAAAATTTTATTTGTGTTTTATTCCATTTGCCTATTCCGCTGTTCTTAATATTACACAAGATCTTGATCATGTTGCAGGAATTTATACTATTTCTGAGTTTGGCATCGGTATAATAAACATACTTGGCCTGATTCACCTTGCTTTAGCCGTTACATTTATCCCATTCCTGCCAATTTACTCTTATTTTATGATAAGACATTTAAAAGATTCAAAGGAAAAAAAATGGATAATTACCTTATTAACAATTATTTCTTCATTGCTATTCGCTTTTCTTATTACTTGTCTAGCCGGCTTATTTCTTCAATATGACATTTCTCCTACTATGAACGTTCTGGCTTTATCTGCAACATTCATAATTCATTGGACAGCTTATATAGGCATTTACAAATACAAACTAGCCAAAAACAAAGATGCTATCTACAATTTCCTAAATAAAGATTTAGCTATTTCGCATACCAATCTGCAAATTGTAGAAAATAGTACGCCCGAAGAATATAGGGAATCTATCACGACAGATAATCTTTATTTTCAAAAACTGGAACTTCTTTGCAAAAATGAGCACATTTATACTGACAGTACATTAAACAGAGAAAAAGTCGCCGAAAAACTAGGCATAAGCGCTGGATATGTTTCCCAAATCGTAAACACGATAACAGGAGACAACTTTGCCAATTACATTAATCAATACAGGGTTGAAGCTGTCAAGGAAATGATCTCAAATTCTGAATATGAAAACTATAATTTGTTGACAATGGGATTAGAATCTGGGTTTACTTCAAAAACGACTTTTTATAAAACCTTTAAAAAAATTACGGGTCAAACACCAAATGAATATAAAAATACCAGTAAATAAGTACCAATTTATACAATTTTAAGCTTTTGAAACCTTTTCTAACTTTTCTTATGCGAATTTTGGATTCAAATAATTCAAATCACTTTTTATGAAAAAAATTTTATTACTAGCTGTTTTTACAGTTTTAGGATTTGCAAATGTTAATGCCCAAGAAATTAAATTTGGCGCTAAAGGAGGTTTAAACTTTGCAAATATCAGCGGAGATAATACCAAAGGTATTGGTACCGTAACATCATTTAATTTTGGTGTTTTATCAGAAATTCCCATTTCAGATAAATTTTCTTTTCAACCTGAATTAATGTATTCTGGTCAGGGATATAGTTTCAATGATAATGCAATTGCCTTAAGTTATCTGAACATTCCTTTAATGGGAAAATATTATCTAACAAAAGGATTAAGTGTTGAAGCAGGACCGCAAATAGGTTTTTTACTTGCTGCTAAAAATGAAAAGACAAATGTAAAAGATTCGTTTAAAACTTTTGATTTTGGTGTTAATTTTGGCTTAGGCTATAAACTTGACAACGGACTTAATTTTGGTGCGAGATATAATCTTGGATTAACTAATATTAATAATGTAGAGGGTTCTTCTATTAAAAATAAAAACGGAGTACTTCAATTATCTGTTGGTTATTTCTTTTTCTAGAACTTAATAATTTCAGCACTTTTACACCTCGTTCTCAGAGGTGTTCTTGCTAGTACTGCGCAAATGTCCCCGTTGGGACTACTAAGACAAAGCTCCAGAGAAATCTGGAGCTTTTTTTATAAGTACTTTTTAGATTTCCTTCACGAACACAAATTGCAAATCTGTGTTATTGGTATTATTTATACTTTAATTTCACTACTTCTCTTATTTTCAAACTTTTAAATTACAAAAAACTGTTTTTGCATTAAAATATTACGTAACTTTATGATATCAATTTAATATCATTTAAATATTACTCATTATGAAAACAGAAAAAGTTTTAATACCCTTTAATGGCTATTTGTTTATTGTTATTCTATTATTATCATTGGCAGTAGCACTTTATGGTTTTATGTCAAGCAACATGATATTAACAGTAGCTTCATTTCTACTATTTGTTCTTTTGATAAATGGTTTTATTGTAATAGGTCCGAACAGCTCAAAAGTCCTGTTATTGTTTGGAGATTATAAAGGAAGTGTTAAACAAAGTGGTTTGTTTTGGGTAAACCCTTTTTATAATAAAATAAGTTTGTCTTTGCGTGCAAGAAACTTTGAAAGTGAAAAAATTAAGGTTAATGATAAAATGGGAAATCCTATTTTAATTAGCGTAATATTAGTCTGGAAAGTTAAAGATACATTTAAGTCTACGTTTGAAGTTGATAACTACGAGACATTCATTAGAATTCAAACAGATTCGGCTGTTAGAAAACTTGCAGGTTCTTTTCCATATGACCATTTTGAAGATGAGAGAGCAACCATAACATTAAGTACCAATTTTGACGATGTTAACAAAGCGCTTGAAAACGAAGTTACGCAGCGATTAGAAATTGCGGGAATAGAAGTAATAGAGTCAAGAATTGGATATCTAGCCTATGCTCCTGAAATTGCTCATTCGATGTTACGACGCCAACAAGCGTCGGCTGTTGTTGCTGCACGTCATAAAATTGTTGAAGGTGCTGTTGGTATGGTTGAAAGTGCTTTAAAACTGTTAGCAGATAAAGAAATTATAGAATTTGATGAAGATAGAAAAGCAACAATGGTAAGTAATTTAATGGTCGTACTTTGTGGCGATAGTGAAACTAAACCTGTAATAAATACAGGTACTTTAAATCAATAAAAAGATGTCTGAAAAAAAGTCATTTGCATTAAGAATTGATTCAGAAACGATGAAAGCAATTGAAAAATGGGCTAGTGATGAATTTCGTAGTGTCAATGGTCAGATTGAGTGGATGCTTAATAATAGCCTAAAGAATGCGAAAAGATTAAAGGAAAAAAATGAACAAAAAAAATAAAGCATAAAATGATTATGTAAATTAGAACTGCGGTTAAGCTGTTTTTTTAAATAATCATTTACTAAATATCCCATTTTTTTCAAATCATCAATAAAATGATTCAAGAATTGTCCTGTTAGGGCTACTAAGACAAAGCTTCAGAGAAATCTGAAGCTTTTTGTTTATTTAGCATTAAAACTATTAAGATATTTATATTTCAGGGCTGAAGTCAAGAGACGTTTGCACAACACTCCTAGCAAATTTATCTTTCATAAAAACTCTTCGCAGATCTGTTTTTTTTTAATTCTCAATATCTAATTTTATCACAAAATGATTATTGTTCTTAATCGTATAATTAGCATTTACTTCATTAAGAAAATCCACTAGAAAAATAATCGCTCTATCATTTTTTATTTCAATATCATATATTTCAGGAGGTTTCATACTATAAATATCAAAGGAATCAAGAGACAAATTATTGTGTTCCAATAATAATATAAAATCATCTACATTTATACGTTTTCTATTTCTGATATTTGATATTACTATATCCCAATTGATAGGAATATTACTTTGCTTTGGAAAAAATAACTCATTATCTCCATATTCGGAATAGAAATCATAAACATTCGTAAATTCATATTCTCTTGTCTTTTTATTAATTTTCAAAGGACCCCGTCCTGAAACCAAATTTAGCATCTCATCATTAAAAGGATTACTATATCCTTTTTCATGAAAAAAGATAAATATTGAATCACCTGATTCAACTTGCCTTATTATTTCAAAATCATTCCCTAAAATCTTATTAATCAAATCTTCCATAACTACTTTACTTCAAAAATTTTATATGACTTAAATGTTTTTCCATCACAGCTCTCGTATATCCAACACCGTTTTGAGCATCAACAAATCTCCAACTATCATTAGAATTCTTTATAGTGGGACTTTTATGAAATTTACGGCTTTTAGGAACAAAAAATGCGCAAAGTCAGAGACATTTTTCAAACTTTTTGGTAGAACTTTTCAAAATGCAATAAAAAAATCAAAAGAATATTCTTTCAAAACAATAATTTTTAATATTATTAAAAATTATTATTTCTAATAAAATGAAGAAAAAATCTTATTTATCACTCTTTTTCATCCAAAACAAACAATTATTAATCAAACAAATACATCTTAGTTAAGCCAATTTATTTACAATTGATTATTTCTAAATGTGATATTTTCAGAATATTTTTCAAAAAAATATTTTGGTGTATATCAAAATTAATTGCATTTTTGCACCCGCAATAGCAAAACAGGCCCGTTCGTCTATCGGTTAGGACGCATGGTTTTCATCCATGTAAGAGCGGTTCGATTCCGCTACGGGCTACCAAGACAAAGCTTCAGAGAAATCTGGAGCTTTTTTTATGAGCTAAATCTAATCTCTGCCTTAATTTTTTTCTTCCGATGAAGAAAAAACCTTCATAAGCAGCTCAAATTTTGAAACTAAAAAATAATTTACAGAACATAAATGTCAACAGGCTTTTAAAAGATTTTCAATTTTGATTGAGCAAAAAATCGCACAAAATCAAAAACATTTCTACCGTTTTGCATAAAAACATCTTGGAGAGCAAGGATTTCTATTACTCATCCTTAAACTAAATCATTTCTGATTATTACTCTATTTCAATACGTTAGAAATCTAAAATCATATAGTATTAACATTGAAACACTACCATAATAATTAAATAACATGTTTTATTAATAACTGCATTTATGTTAGTGAATGTTTTTATAAATTTGCAATCTTGTATTGAAACCCGTTATTTTCAATTTAAAATTATGACTTTCACATAAATACCACAACCAACTACTTTAAAGTCTTTATTCAAAAATAAATAATACCCCCTAACTACAATTAAATACAATGCTTAAAAAAAACAAATCCCAAATTCTATTTTTCATTCTTTTAAATTTATTTTTTTCCATTAATTCATTTTCTCAAAAAAATCTTTATGCCGGAATTGAAATCGGACGCAGAGCAATAAAAGTTTCTGTTCTGGAGGTAAATAATATCAGAAAAGCAGATTATGAAATTCTCTACTTTGCGAATGAGAGACTTAGTCTTGCCGATCATATTACTGCTACCGGCGAGGTTCCTCAGGACGACATCAACAAAATTAGTGTCATAATTGTTGACCAATTAAAAAAAATAAGAGAAGAATTTAAACTTCGCGAAGAAAATATCTTTATGGTAGCTTCTCCGGTTTTCGCAACTGCACGTAACATTGACGTTTTAAAAAACAAACTTATTTCTCTTACAAACAAAGATCTTGAGATACTTAATGTTAACGAAGAACCTAAAATACTTGTTAAGGGCGCTATACCACCAGTTGATTATGCTAATGCTTTCCTTCTTGATATTGGTGCACAAACTACCAGAGGTGGTTACATTGATGAACTTGAAGGTAATAAATTAGAGTTTATACCTTTGGAACTTGATTTTGGTACGATGACACTTACTGATGCAGTAAAAAAAACGGTTGCCAATCAAAAACAAGTTAATGACATGTCAACGTATCAGGAAAAATCTTTTGATTTTAACCCGGTTCTGCGTAAGAAGATAAAAGAAATGCTTGACGCAAATCCTCTTTTATTAAAAAAAGAAAAAATGTATTTATCAGGCGGAGCAGTCTGGGCTTTTGCAACTTTATATTATAATGAAAACGTTAAAGATCATTATATTTCTTTAACTCTGGAAGACGTTATTAATTATGATGCAATATTGAAGAATAATTTTGTCAAGTTTACTAACCTTGCCAAAACCAATAAGGAAGCAGCCAGAGTTTTAAGCACATACGATCAGCAATATCTTATTTCGGCAAATAACATATTGGTGAGCTGTCTGGAAAGCATTCCAAATTTAGCAACAAAGAAAATATCCTTTGTAAAAGAAGGGCAAACAATCTGGCTTATATCATACATTGCAGATCGTTCTAAAAAAGTAAATACTAAGTTTTAAAGTATTTCCCCATAACGAAAACAGATTTCAGTCTGTTCTCACAACTAGATAAAGCTTCAGAGAAATCTGAAGCTTTTTTTGTTTAGACATTTTTATCATTTTCTAAAATCTCTTTTTACATCTTTAGAAGAATTACTCAAAGTCATCGAACATTTTGGAGAGCGGGAAGTTTGCTCTACTTATTTATTTTCTGTAAATTGGGCTGTATTTACAAAAGAAAAATTCTGTTATTAATTTTACGAAAAACTTCTAAATCATTTACCTTAATATTAATGTAATCAATGTCTACTCTTTATCAAAGCCCAAGAATAATTATTCGTGAATTTTTATCTCAAGAACAACAAACATTTTTAGATCTTTTTAAAGATAATCAAGTTACACAATACCTTCCTAATGCTTCACCAGAAAGATATGTGGAGATGTTTAATGAATTGCTTGAAAATTATAAAAAGAAAAATCTTAGTCGATGGGCAATATTCGATACTACAAATAATAATTTTATAGGAATGTGTGTTGCTCGTGTTTTTGTACACAACACAAACCAAATAGAAATTGGGTATGTACTTAGTAGAGAATATTGGGGAAAAGGTATTGCCACAGAAGTATGTAAGGCTATAACTCAATATAGTTTTGCAAATACAAATACGAAAGAAGTTGTAGCTATAACAAATCTCGATAACACCGGATCACAAAATGTGCTGCAAAAAGCCGGATTTGAACGATTGAATAATTTGAGAAGAAATGAAGAAGAACTAGCTTATTTTAAGATAGACAGGTTGTAATGTAATTTATAATATATTTAGAACAGCCAGATAAAATTTCGCTTATTCCTTATATAAGAGCACATTTCATCAACTTCATAGGTTTTTCCTTTACTGATAATTGGCTGATTAATACTTCTTGCAATTGAAACGATTCTTTTCAATAATGTTGTAGTTGAAATTTTTAATATTCTTGCAGTGCTTCTTATTCCTAAACCTTCTTTTATGAACAAAATTATTTCATCGTTAATGTTTCCTTTGTACACATTATACTTATAGTCAGACTACTGTCTTTTTTTACACACACAGCATCTGTAACGCTGGTTTCCGTTAGCTTGAAATCCATTTTTTATGCATTTACCATTGCAAGAATTACATTTTATTTTCATGACCTAATTTGAAACACTAAGGTATAGCAAAAACATTTTAAAGCTTATTAAAAGACTAAAAACAAAAGAGACGACCAACGGGTCGTCTCTTATTCTACTCTATAATTATTTTTTTATATTCTCTTTCAGTTATTTACATAGTTATTTTTAAAAAACACTTAATCTGAAACACTACCGAATTCAGAGACGTTCGCACAGCGTTTCATAAGGAACTCTTCGAAGAGCCGGGGAATTTATTATTTAAACACATTAGTCGATTCATTAAACTTATATTTGAAAAACCACTCTATCTTAGAATTAGCTGTAATTTTTTCTTTAAAATTTATTCCTGCATACCAATCATTTTCTAATTTCACGTAATATCCCCATCCAGGAATTAATTTCGCATTCATAACTTTCATACCTATAATATTACCAATCCTCGAATCATCAATTTGAAAAGCTTTATCGGACGTTGAAACATAGATTACCTCATTATTAGATATACCTAAGCTATATTTTATGTTTTTAATAGAAACTTTTTTTTCAGGTACTAATGCACCTGACGGAATCAAAATTTTGTCAGAGGAATTCTGTGTTTGTACTTTTGACCCTAAATTTAAATGCGAAACTGTTGCGCATGAAACCATCATCATCCATGGGCATAAAACGAGTATTTTCAAATATTTCATATCTCTAATTTCCAGGTATTGTTTTAGCTAATTCTTTTATTTCACTATCTGTTGCTACTCTGTCGGGTGTCTCTTTTCTCAATATTGCTGCACCCTTAGCCGTTGGCCATGCCTCCGTAGCTTTATCAGTATGATTTTCTACTTCCAACCCTCCTTGACCATATACCATCATTCCATTTGCCGTACCATCTGCTTTGGTTATTGTCATTGAATGCTCTGCTTCGTTTCCTTCTCCTAAAAATACTACTTTGTCACCTTCTTTTGCGCTTTCAACTGTTTGAGACTTATAATTATCTCCTTGAACTAAAGCTGGTACTTGGTCATTATTTAGCCAATATTTTCCATCGGTAAACGTAGTCCCGTGACAATTTGTATCCCAACCCGCATCACCTCTACCATTGTTATTGAAAACTTGAATAGGTGTTCCATCGTCGGCAAAAACGTAACCAACTTCTAATGTTGCAGTACTGCCAGAAGGATGAGTAAAACTTCCTGTTTGTCCACTTGAAACATAAACGATATTACCATCCTTATCCCTAATAATAGGGTCAGCATTTGCTCCTGTCGGCGCCATTCCATCGGCATCGATAAAATATACAGGATTATCAAATGCGTAGTTATAAGGACTGTGCCTCCTCATTTTTTCCGCCAACGGGTCAATATTCATCCAACGACCAAGTGCAGGGTCATAATTCCTTGCTCCAAAATCGTAAATCCCAAGACCCAGCTCATCTTGGAGCTCTTTTCCGTTGTACTTATACTTATTATTACTTTCAGGCAAAACAGCATAACCATCATGTTTTAATCCAAAAGGGTAATAATGCGTTTCATCCAAAATCTCTGGAACACCACTAGTATTTTTAAAATAACTTACACATACATTCCCTAAATGATCTTTGTACTGAAACACATACGAGAGGACATTGTCTGTATTCCTAACATAACCTTCTGCTGTTGGAAAAAACTCCAAAACATTGTCTTTGTACTGAAATCCTGCTAAATAATCAGTTGTTATTACAGGCTTGCCTGTTTCATTTACTATTTTCTGTATTTTTTGTCCTGCTGCATTGTAAAAATACTCAATATTGCCTGTTGTGTCAAATGTAATTTTCTTGAGTAAGTTGAGCTGAGTTTCTAAGCTTGATAAGTATAATTTTCAACTCTTGTCCTCCTGCAATGCTTACAAATATATCTTTGATTACCTGACTTTGTTTTTCCATATTTTATCATGTTTTTAATTTCACCAACACATCTGTAACAACTAGTCCGATTTAAGCCCATTTTTTTCGATTTAAGTCTCTATAAAATAAAAAAGCAACCCGAAGGTTGCTTTAATTTTATTACGATATTACCATAAATACCTGATTATATGAAAATATTAAATGGAATTATTAACCACCAACACATCTGATACATTACCTTATTAAAAGCATAGTTGTAAGGACTAAATCTTCTCATTTGCTCCGCCAATGGCGGTAGCTTTTCATTTGAACTCTTCGCAGAGCGAGAATCTACAGATTATATGGTATTGCTTTTCTAGTAACTTCTAATTTTATTTAGTTTTTTTAATTTTACTATTCCAACAATAAGCCCTATCATAGAAAACAAGTAACCTAATGTTCTCTGAAAACCAAAAACTTCAAGTGTTTCATTATCTGGATTTAATTTATCACCAATACTTGTTGCCCAATTTTCGAAACCCAAATAAGAAGAAAGGTACACGCAATACAAAACAATTATTATATTAATAAAATACAAAATGTAATTAACATTAAATTTTTTAGCGCAATAGTAATTCAAAATTGTTAAATATATTGGTAAAACAAAAACTGTTACAAATCCTTCGACTGAAGCTACTCCTGTATAATCATTATTTTGCTTGTTCCAAAATAGGCTCATAGCTAAATGAAATAAATAGGTTACACCTACACTAAATAATATTACTAGTAGCCAATATTTTATACTCGTTATTATTCTATTTTCCATTATTTTGTTCTTTTTACTGAATCTGTCGGAATGACATCTTTTGCATTTTTATTTTTCACTTCTTCAAATCTAACACTTGGCTTAGGATTCAAAGTTTCTGTAGGTGAACCACCACTTTGTACATAACCATTACTTTTAGTTTCTGTATATCCAGGATTTAAGTCAGCTGCTTTTAGTCCATCAGAAACAGCATCAGCACAATTTGCAAAAATAACATTATACCAACTTTCTGCTGATTCAGTTGTAGCTTCTTTTGCTGCTTGGTCTTGCTTTTCCGTAGTCTCTAGTCTGACATCTTGCGTATAGCCTCCTAAATTTTTATCCTCACTTTGAGCTGCTCTAAAATCATCAAGCGTTTTAAATTGTTTTATCAAAGGTGTAAGAGCTGGACCACCAGTAACCTCATTAGAATATAATGGCTCTTTATTTCTTCCTTCTTTTGAAATAAATGTCCAACCTTTCTTATCATCACCCACAAGCATTGCCATGTGCCCATAACCACCAGCACCTTTTGGATTATTCAAAACAATAATATCATTCGGACTCATCCCGTCAGGGTCAATAAACCTTAACGGGTTATTAAAAGCATAATTGTAAGGACTATGTCTACGCATTTTCTCAGCTAGCGGGTCAATATTCATCCAACACCCAATTGCAGGGTCATAATTACGTGCTCCATAGTCATATAAATTTAACGAGAAGCCACCAATACTCTCGTCCTGCAGTTCTTTCCCGTTGTACTTATACTTATTATTACTTTCAGGTAAAACAACATAACCATCGTGTTTTAATCCAAAAGGATAATAATGTGCTTCATCCAAAATCTCTGGGACACCACTAGTATTTTTAAAATAACTTACACGTACGTTCCCCAAATGATCTTTATATTGAAACACATACGAGAGCGCCCCGTCTGTATTTTTAACATATCCTTCTGCCGTTGGAAAAAACTCCAAAACATTGTCTTTGTACTGAAATCCTGCTAAATAATCAGTTGTTATTACAGGTTTGCCTGTTTCATTTACAATTTTCTGCACTTTTTGCCCAGTTGCATTGTAAATATACTCAATACTACCGTTTGTTCCAAATGTAATTTTCTTAGGTAAGTTAAGCTGATTGTACTTTATGTCTGTGATATTTTTGTTTTTATCACTTGTCATATTACCATTATCATCGTAACTATAATCATCACCTGTTTTATTACCATCTTTAAACCCCTTATTATCATTTCCGGCAGGGCTATCTGTAACTTTAGTCAGTTGATTTGAATTTTCATTGAGATAAGCATAGGTTAAATCATCAATTTTAAAAACTATTGACGGAGCATCGCTATCTCCATATCGCTGAAGAAATTTAATATTACCATTCTTGTCGTAACTTAAACTTTCATTATAGGCTCCTGACACAGAAACAATGTCGTCTGGCTTTCGATAAATTGCATTAGTTAATCGATTAAGATTATCATATTGATATCCATAAGAACGCAATGAATAATCTGAGGATGTTTTCCAGTAGCTTTCTGAAATATTACCATTATACAATGCTTTTACACTTGTATTTCCAGGCGTTTGGTTGTAGTTTAATTTAAACGCAAATAAATCTTTTACATCAGTATCTTGTTGTAAATCTGCTGTTTTATTAATCTCGGTAAGCCAACCTCTGATATTATAATTAAAATCAACTTTCTGTAAAGGGCTTCCAGTGCTATTCCCAACATTCTTACTCATCAATTGTCCTAAATTATCATAAGTATTGGCTGCCATAAGTTGTATCGCCCCTCCGTTAATTTGATGTGTATGAGTCAATAATCTGTCCTGAGCCGAATAGGTAAAATCTTCTCTTATAGTTGTCTCTGTACTTCCTGAGGTACGTTTGTGTTTTGCAATGGTATAAATTGTTTTCCCTGCAAAATCAAGATTACTGTTAGTAACAGTATAGCCTCCTAAATAATTCTGGCTATAGGTTTGTATTGGTCTTGCATATCTATCATAAAATATGGTGTTGGTTTCGCCTGATGCGGCTGTCGCAGTTGTTACCGCTCTTGTCCAGCTTCCGGTAGCCAAAGTCTTTACATTCGTCAAAACTGTTTGTCCTTCTATTGTTGAAGGTACTGTTTGCGCACCTGGAAACAGATAATTATCATAATAATTTACCGTTAACAGTTTAAAACTTATTGGCTCATTGGCATTAGTATAATAAGCTTCAATACCATCTATTGTCCCTGATGTTTGTTTAGTTTCAAACAAAACTGTAGCTGCATTTTGTGTATCCTGCAATGATTTTCTTATCGCTGAATTGGCTGCCAGATTACTCCAACCAGTATAAATTGGTCGGCTAAAGGCATCATATTTAGTAATCATCCAACCTATGGCTGCATCATCTTTAAAGGGAGAAAATGCAGGACCAGTTGCCACTGGTCTGTTTAATTTATCATAAACAATAAATTCCCATTGTTTACCTGGCAATTTCTTTTCGACTAAACGATTTTTGTTATCGTATTTGTACTGATAACACAAACCATCTAAAACTTCCTGAGTTATTGTCCCGTCTGCTTTAGGAGGAATCACATACGTCAGATTTCCATAAACATCATAAACATAATAAGTATCATGTTTCGCTCCTGCGTCATAGGTTCTCTTAAGGATTACCTTTCCTTCTTTATTTTTAAATTCTACTGTTGAACCTGCAGTTTCATCTGTTGGATTTGTGGCTGAATTTTCATCATAAGTAATTGTTTTATACAATTGATTAACATCATAATTACCTGCATCCGAAAAAGCAATATCATATAATCCTGATCCTGCACTCCAGTTTGCAGTTGCTTTGTATAGCTTTACCTCAGCAGCATTAGCATTGGTTTGATAATCCAGTTTGATTGTGTGACCACTAGTCATCGCCCAGTCGTTACCCGGAGCTGCTTGTTTTAATACCCTGTTTAGTGGCGAGTTTTCAAGTTGCTTTTCTGAAAATGGATTTGCAGTATTTTCATATTTTTCCTTATTGTAATAACTTTTTGTATTTGTCTCAGCATTTACTTCAAAGGCCATATTTGTAGAAGATGCTTCATAAGGCAAATATTCATTTGTTTGTCTTCCTAAATTGTCATATCCAATATGTGTAATAATGTCCTTTGAAGAAGATGATTGTCTATTGGCAATTTGTTGCATAGGTCTTCCTAATCCATCAAAATAAGTAATATTTGTTTGGACCTCATCAATTGCGGGTGCTAACAAAGAAGTTAATGTAGGCTTTTTATATTTTTTGGTTATAATATAATTTTGATCTGATGGTGCAATTATATTATTACAATCTGGGCTGCTTCCTGTAACTAACGGACAATTATCCGTATTATTTCTTACATAATTACCGCTTGGAGCTGCACATTGCTGAACAAAACTTGAAGGATCTCCTAAGCCGTCCAAATCATTATCAGCATACCATTTAGTATTTGGGTTTAAAGAAACATCACTGTCACTGCAATCTAAATTGTTAGACACATAACCTACAGGTTTCACACTGTAGAACACACTTATGGCAGCATTTCCAAAACTATCTCCATCAGCATCCTGGTAGAATGTTTGTGGTGCTATATTAGTTATATTTACTGTACTGTCATTGTAATCACTATTATTGTTTACATACCCCGATGGTTTGGCACTATAATAAACACTAACGTTTGGATTACCAAAACTATCTCCGTCGGCATCTTGATAGAATGTTTGTGGTGCTATATTAGTTATATTTACTGTACTGTCATTGTAATCACTATTGTTGTTTACATACCCCGATGGTTTAACACTATAATAAACGCTTACATTTGGATTACCAAAACTATCTCCATCGGCATCCTGGTAGAATGTTTGTGGCGCTATATTAGTAATATTTACTGTACTGTCATTATAATCGCCTGCCTGCCTAATATAACCATTGGGTTGTAAACAACCAGTCGAGGTTACTCCTGCATTTCCATAACCATCAGCATCAGCATCTCTATACCAAACTGTATTTGGGTTTAAAGAAACATCACCGTCATTACAATCTAAATTATTAGACACATAATTCCTTGGCTTATAACTGTAGTAAACATAACTTGATGGATTACCATAACCGTCACCATCAGCATCTTGGTAGAAATATTGTGGAGCAACATTGGTAATATTTCCTGTATTATCGTCAAAATCACCAGCCTGCCTAACATAACCATTTGGTTGTAAACAGCTACTAGTTGTCACTCCTGCGTTTCCATAGCCATCAGCATCAGCATCCCGATACCAGACCGTATTGGGATTCAGAGAACTATCTCCGTCGTTACAGTCTGAATTATTAGACACGTAATTCCCTGGTTTATAACTATAGTAAACATAACTTGAGGGGTTACCATAACCGTCTCCATCAGCATCAGAATAAAAATACTGTGGTGCTATATTAGTAATATTCGCTGTCGAATCATCATAATCACCAGCCCATCTAATATATCCATTTGGTTGCGTACATGAATTTATTACTATTCCATTATTCCCATAACCATCTCCATCAGCATCTCGAAACCAATTAGTATTAGGTGTAAGTGTTGCATCCAAGTCCTTGCAGTCTAAATTATTACTCACATAACCATTAGGCACATTACTATAATACACATAAACTGATGGATCCCCATAACCGTCTCCATCTTGATCTCGATAAAAATACTGAGGAGCAATATTTGTAATATTTACTGTACTGTCATCATAATCTGATGTATTACCCACATAACCTGATGGTTTATTACAACTTGCAGTAGTAATAGCAGCAATTCCATATCCATCGCCATCAGCATCACGGTACCAAATTGTATTAGGATTAATTGCAGCATTGTAATCATTACAATCCAAACTATTAGTAATATATCCTGTTGGTCTTACACTATAATAAACCGTTGAACTTGGATCACCAAAACCATCACCATCTCGATCTCGAGAGTAATACTGCGGAGGAATATTAGTAATATTAACGTTATTATCGTCATTATCTTCAGAATTAAGAACATAACCGGAAGGCTGAACGCATTTTCTCAAAACAACTTCACCCCATCCGTAACCATCTCCATCAGCATCTCGATACCAAGCAGTATTTGGATTAAGTCCTGCATCGGCATCATTACAATCTGAATTATTAGTAACATAACCGCTTGGCATATTACTGTAATATACTGTTGCATATGCATTACCATAACCATCTCGATCTGCATCTTGGTAAAAGGTTTGTGGCGCAATATTGGTAATGTTTGCGGTAGAATCATCATAATCCAATGAATTCCGAATATAACCAGCTGGCTGTAAACATTGGGTTAGAACCGTAGCTGAAGTTCCGTAACCATCTCCATCGGCATCACGATACCATTTTGTATTGGGATTAATCGTTGCATCATTATCGTTGCAATCCGTATTAGTCCCCACATAAGCTGCAGGTTTAACACTACGGTACACTTTTGAATTTGGATCCCCAAATGTATCGTGATCAGAATCTAAATAAAACCAATTAGGAGGAATATTTGTAATATAATAATTATGATCGTCCAAATCTGTATTATTTGCTACGTAACTCTCAGGCTGATTCACACTCTTTATTGGAGTATATTCAATTCCTTTTTCTCCATATCCATCTCCATCTGAATCCATATACCAGTACGTTGCAATTGCACCTGATCCAGCTGCTGCTGGTGCCGATTGTACTGATAGAGAGTTAGTTTTCGCTTCTTGCGCATTACAAATACTTATAATTATAAATAAGATGCTTGAAAACACTATTTTTTTCATATAATTTAATCTTGATTTTTATAATGATATATATTTTCAGACAGGAAATTGCCGCCCATATCCCTAACATTTTTCAACCTTCCATACTCATCATATTCATAATAAGTCGTAATTCCTTTTGGATCTGTCATACTCGTTACTCCTACAAGCGGGTTATAGGTGTAGGTAGAAATAAAAGCATTAGGAAATGAATTTCTAAAAGCATCTAATCCGTTTCGTAACAATTGTTCGGTACAACTCGCTGTCAAACAATTATCATTATCCGCATTTGAAAGTGTCTGTAAATTTGTTATTGCTCCTACGGGAATACTGCCATAAGTAACATTCTCAATCTTAGCGATAGGTTGTGTATTATTATAACCCCAAATAATAGAAACAGGAGTTCCACCCTCAGGTGTATATTGCAAAACATTTCCCTTATCATCATAGAGATCATAGGTTAGTTTTTTGTCTAGATTTAAATCTATTTCCCCTGTTCCTTTATTGGCATAGGCTGATCTTGGTAACAATAAATTACTTGTGGCAGTACTTTTATCATAATTAGTTGATTGTTCGGCTATTTTAGCTCCGGCTTTACTCGTTTGGGTATCCAGTGGAATACCAATCATATAGGCCGATTTTAATTCTGTTATAAATGGCTTACTCGCCATCTCTGAATCCGGTGCATAAAAATATTTGGTCTCTAAAGTTTCTCCGATTGAGTTGGTCGTAGTTTGCGATGTCAATTGCAAATGAGATGGATTATTGTAGTTGTAAGTCGTTTTACTAACTACCGTTCCAGTTAAAGCATTTGATGCATTATAAAAATAACTTGATTTCTCAGATGTTTTTTGATAGAACCATAAAATTGGAATATTGTAAGTGATAGGTTCAATCGTTCGCAGCACTTCTATACCTCCATTGGCATTATAAGGACACATGGGATTCAAAGGATCCGAAAGATTTTCCTGTGTATTAGTAGTACCCATACGAAACATCTTAAATCCGTTGTAAAAAGAAGTATTCGAAGCATCTTCGAAGTAAGTATTTTTCTCTTCCTCCACCATATAATTAGTTGCTCCTATTGTTTTATATGTTTTTTTATTCAAAACCTTCCCTCTTTTCCAGCTTGTGGGAATTTGAACTGTAGGATTACCAAAAGGAATATTATCTGATTCTATGGTAAACTCGTATTGTGTAAACCCATTATTGATTTGATTTGCAGGATCAATCTGTTTTTCTTTTACATATTTATAAGCAACAGAATTTCCTTCTATACCAAATCTGGAGTTTGAGCTAATACTATAAACACCTGTAGAATTAATTCCCCCCATACACCCCATTCCACCTGACTGACCTGATTGCCCACATTGAATAAAAGTATAATTCGTAAAAGTATTGGATTGAAAAGTAGTACTCATAGAATTGATCAGCTGACCACTGGTACGAGTTGCATCACTAATATCTGAATAGTCATATTGCTTTTTTAAGACTAAGGAGTTATCACTATCATAATTTTCAATAGTGCTTATTCTCAGTCCGGCACCTAAATTATTTTTAGGAGTGGGATCATTATTGACATATTTAAGCTGTAAACTTCTAACACTCATGAATTTCCCATATACCTCTACTTCTATTGTTCCTGAACCTGGCAGGTCTAACGGAACATTATAATCTGTAGTAGCGGTGCTGTTACCCGAATCATAAACCATATTTCCACCTGCAAACACTCTAACCCTGGCGCGATAGTATTTAGAAATTGTAGGATCAGATGAATAAGGATTATTCATTTGAAATGTCAATTGCCCACTTGCCTCTTTGGCTGTAAAAGGGATTGACACATAATTAACACAATCTGCAGGATCTGTATTCAGGCATATTACACCATCATCTGGACCAACACCTTCTTTTACCGGCACTGTACCACCCGTACCCTGAACCACACTACCGTTTACAATTACAGGTACATATTTAGAAAGAGCATCAACTCCAAAATACTGATTCGTTTCATAGTTAAATTTTGTCCAGCCTTTTGTAGGGTAATGTATTTCTTTTAAAATTCCTGCCTGATTGGCTGAAACTTTTACAGAACGATCTCCATGACCTACTTCCGTTGGATAAGGATAGGAAATATAATGCTTGGGTATTAAATCCTGATTATTGTCTGCTCCATTATAATAACCAAAATAATCCTGACCTTTTGAGGTCTTGTTAGGTAGAGAAGTACTCGAATACACAAACTCCTGTTCGTTTCTGCCCAATAAATTAACGATTCTATCCAACTTTAATCTTTTGTCTGAATAATAGCTACCTGATGCGTTGAAATAGGAATATTCAAAAGTATAGCCTTTTACATTTTGGAATCCGGCATTAACCAGTTGTTGAATTTCAATTTTACTCAAATAACCATTTCCAGTACCTTCAAACAAATCCTGCCTTCCCACGGTCTTGGTAAACAAGACTCTGGAATTTCCATCATTAAAAATAATCTCTTTAATCTTTTTTAAGAGAGTCTCTGTATTTCCTGTACCGTCAATTACTGCACCTATCTGATTACTATAACTACTACCCGGACATTCTGCTTTATTAACAATATTCTTTACCTCTACTCTTTGAGAAAAAGTCTTGTCTGTGAGATTTCCATCATCTTGGTACGTGAAGTTTATAGTATTGTTCCCTGGTGTTTTGATCTCATCAACATACCAGGCACTAATGTAGCGATCGCTATGATTCATAGATTGTATAGAAACTTCCGTAGTATTAAGCGAATAAACATTCCCTTGGGGATCTGTTATTCTAAAGGTCATATTAGCCCGGCCTGCTCCTATCAAATCAACTTTAAAGGCATTGGGCGGGATTGTTACAACATCATTGTTTGCAAAATTTCTAATATAAAAACTCCCATTTACAGTAGGAGATGAAAAAACGTACATGTCCTTTACTCTTGACTTGTCAAGATTAGGATCTAACGTTAAAACAGCACTTTGATTATAAGGATGACTCTTAAAATAAGCAATAATGTCATCATCCTCAGGAATTTGGTCGATATACGGATTATTTTCGTCAATATCGTCTCTTGGGCTCAAAACCACCTGTGCCCCTGCATTTAAATTCCAGCCCAATCCTACCCAGGTAGCTTCCTGGGTAACTTTTATACCCGAGGCATGATAATCTAAAGATATTGGTAATTTAAAATCTTTCATATCAACCGTATAAAGAGGTACGGAAATTCCTGGGACTCCCGTTGATAAATCAACAGGATATTCCCCATACTTCAAAAAAGCTGCTGCCTCCGGAGATTTAGGAGCGAAATTTGGTGTTGGACTACTGCTTGGATCGGTCTGAGCCTGTATTTTTGTAGAAATAGTAATCAATAGTACACTTAATAATACTGATTTAACTAAATCCTTTAGAGTTAATCTATACATTTGAAAGTTTATTTTTAATACTTATTTACTTATAATTCTTTTTATCACTTTTACAGATTCCGTTTTTACATCTGTTTTAATTTTTATGATGTAGATTCCTTCGGCATAGCTGCTTAAATCAACCGGCACAGTTCTGCTGGAAATACTAAAATCTTGTAAAATTCGTCCTGTAATATCTACTACAGTAGCCGTTCCTGAAGTAAAATCATACCCAATAATTACATTGGTGTAAGTCGAAACCGGATTAGGAATAGCCTCGATACTTGCCTTAACTTTTTCAATTTTTGTCTTGTCTTTAAGTTTTACAACCCAAAAATCATTACCGCCAATATTTGAATTTTTATCTTTTGAAGATCCGGAATTAGAAGTACCTGCCATCAAATAACCTCCATCACGGGTTTCAATTAACTTCCTGAGAATATCTTCTCCTGCACTTCCTACGGTTTTCTTCCACAATTCTTCGCCTTTTTCATCAATCTTTAAGGCGATGTAATCATTGATTCCGTCCTTATCCTTGCTTATAAGTCCTGTTACTTTTCCAACAATTCCATCTCTGGGTGATCTGATTTCACTTTGTGCATATCCACCAATAAGGTAAGTATGATCATCCTTGTTTTCTACCAGCGAAGTCAAAATATCTGTTTTTCCAAAATCATAGGTTTTACTCCAAATGATCCCGCCTTCTTCATCTAATTTCAAAATCCAATAATCGGTTCCATTACCAACAATCCCTCCCAGAGAAGTCAAAGGATTTTTACTATTGGAATTGGCCCCGACAATATATCCTCCATCACTAGTCTGGTGAATTACATAAGGCTGGTCATCACCTTCTGCTCCATAAGAATTTTGCCATAGAATCTCGCCAACATCATTTATTTTTATAATCCAGATATCCCCAACACCTTTATTTTTATCTGCTTTTTCTCCAGATATAGGTGAGTTTGAATATCCTGCCAGAATAAAGCCATTATCTGTGGTTTGTTCCATACTTCTTAAAAGATCAGCATATTGACCTCCATAAGTTTTTTGCCACTCAATAGTACCTTGTTTATCCAGTTTCACAACCCAGTAATCCATGTTTCCCCTGCTTTTTTCTGATTTACTGTACAAATCGGCTTTGGTAGTTGTCAATGACTTTGCGTCAGGTTTAATACTCGAAATAGAAAGAGGACTGGAGCTTGAAGAACCTCCTAATATATAACCTCCGTCTCTGGTCTGAAAAGCGCATAGCAATTCATCAGAACTATTCCCTCCAATTGTTCTCTGCCACTGTTCATCTCCTGAAGCATTTAATTTTATAACCCAAAAATCAGTAAGTCCTTTGCAGTTTTCCCCTTTTTGGAAACCACTTCCTGAACTTGAAGTACCTGCCAGAATAAATCCACCATCGCTAGTATTTTTAATACTTTGAAGCAGGTCAAAACCACTTCCTCCAAAACTTTTCTGCCAGTCGAGTTCTCCCTTTTCATTCATTTTCCAGACCCAATAATCAAGATCTCCATGATTGTCCTCAGATTTGTTTCCTGTTTTATTAGATAATGAACTTCCTGCCAGAATAAAGCCATAATCGGCCGTTGGCTGAGCGTCAAAAAGATAATCTGCATGTAGTCCTCCGTATGATTTCTCCCAAAGAATATCCTGAGAATAAGTAAATAATGATAATAAGAGAAGAGGTATTAGGTAAAGTTTTTTCATACACAATTTAGATTTAAAACTATTTTTGTGCGCAAATCTAAATGATGGCTTTGTTAAATTTTTACGGGAAACCTCATTTTAAAATGACTTTTCTTAATCACTAAAAAAAACTCCTTAAAATACGCGCTTTGAGCCTCAAAAAAAAAATCAACTTTATCTTTTTTTTTAAGTGATTCATGAATAATTAAGAAATATCTTATTACATTAATAAAATAAAAGCCATACTATCTAAGTATTTAACTAAATAGACTTCTGCTTTTAATTCTGATTTCTATAAAATAGTTTTTCATAACTTTGTTTCATAACCTTATGAATCTGCTACAACCTCAACTTCATGATTTTAAGATCTTCAATCTAAACCTTTAACAAAACTCAAGCAAAAAACATGACCATCCTAATACATTCGAAACATGCGATCTCTCCATACTTTGCATCAAGAATTTGAAGTTCCTGAAGAATTACAGGATGTTATCAAATGTTTTTGGTACGACAAAAGTGATTTTGGAAAAGTAGAATCAAGTTTTGAAATTATGCCTGATGGTTATGCTGAAATTGTTTTTCATTTTGGGAATCCTTGTAGTATTTCTATCCATGGTGACTTCCTGCCGTTACCATCACCATTTATAATGGATTTACTCAATCAGCCCGCAGTTTTAAAAACAAAAGGTTATTTAGAAATCATAGGAATCAGATGTTTTCCGTGGACGGTTTTTGATTTACTTGGATTGTCTCCCAGCAAAAAAGAAACATCAATAGTAGAACATTCTATTGCTCAACTTCAATTTCGTTTAAATGAATGTATTCATACTAATAAAATAGACGATGCTATCGCTTTGGTTCAACACTATTTTTTGAATTTGCAATCGCAAACTCCTCTTGATAAAACTTTATCCAAAGCAGCAGTTGCGATGAGAAACGCAAACGGCAATATGTCTGTAGGTAAGGTTGCGGCCGCAGCGCACGCAACGGTTCGCACACTGGAGAGAAAATTTAAGAAATCTTCTGCTCATACCGTTAAAGACGTTTCTGCTCTGATGCGATTTGAGCAAGTACGAAACCAGTTATGGATTAATCCAGATTCTAATATTGCAGCTCTAGCTCAGGATATCGGCTATACAGATCAGTCTCACCTAAGCAGAGAATTCAAGCGCTACAGCGATACTACGCCAGCTGCATTTGCACGAAAAGCAAAGAAAAACAAATCATAAACAGGGATTTTGTCGCATTTGTACAATCCTAAGATAATGGTATTCCTGAATTTTGTCTTTTAATAATACAACATAAAATCATGTTACTAAAAGACAAAAAAGTAGCCATAATTGGCGCCGGACCTGTTGGTCTAACAATGGCAAAATTATTACAACAAAAAGGAATAAATGTAGCGGTTTATGAAAGAGATAAAGATGAGAAAACCAGAATTTCGGGTGGTACGCTTGACCTGCATAAAGGCTCTGGACAAGATGCAATGAAAAAAGCAGGCTTGCTGGAACAATACTATACAAAGGCAATACCTATGGGAAGAATTGTAGCAAATGAACAAGCAAAAATATTATTTTCTAAAGAACCTCAACCAGAAAAACAATATGATAAGCCCGAAATAAACAGAAACGATTTAAGACAATTATTACTTTACAGTTTAGCACCTGAAACCGTTTTTTGGGATAGACAATTCACCGATCTTACAATACACAACGGAAAGTGGATTTTGCATTTTGAAAATAATTTAACAGCAACCGCTGATTTTATTATTGGTGCAAATGGAGGAATGTCTAAGGCAAGGAAATTTATTACTGATGCAGAAGTCGAAAACACCGGAACTCTTATTATACAAGGAGAAGTTTTTGAACCTGAGATATCATGTCCGGAATTCTACCAACTTTGCGATGACAAAATACTTATGTCTGCAAACAACGGCAATTTGTTAGTTGCAAATTCCAAAAATGGGAATCTATTGACTTATAATGTAATTTTTAAAACTCCCGAAAAATGGTCTCAAAGTAACAGATTAAACTCTCAGGACAAGAACAGCGTTATTACTTTTCTTGAAAACAGATTCTCTACTTGGCATCAGTGCTACAGAGAATTATTTCGCTCAACATCTTCTTTTATTATAGGACCAACCCGAAAAATAGCATTAGATAAACCCTGGAAAGCTAATCGTCCTGCTCCCATAACTCTTATTGGAGACGCTGCACACATAATGCCTCCCTTCGCAGGTCAGGGTGCAAATACCGGGTTGAAAGACGCCTTGATCTTATCCGAAAACTTAACAAACGGAAAATTTGAAACTCTGGAATCTGCAATCAATGATTATGAGCAACAAATGTTTATTTATGCAAAAGAAGCGCAGCTTGAAACCAGCAATAATGAAATAAAAATGCACGATCTCAACTTTTCTTTTCAAAAATTCTATCAATGAGTTTTAGAATACCATTATTGATATAGGTTAATGAAAGATTCACTCTGTCAAATCTGAAATTATTGACAACTTGTAAACTAAAAAATGCGCAAAGTCAAAGACTATTGCGCATTAAAAAACAATTAACTCTCGACAGAGTCAACTAAAAAAATCTTACTTCAGGAAATAATTGGCATCTATTAATTTGTTTCCTGTATCGTCATAAACAGCGTAGTTAAAACCACCCTGAATGCAATAAGAACCATATTCTCCTGCTTTGTTCAAAGCAATAAATCCTACTTGAATATCTTTTAAATCTTTGTTTCTATTCTTTGTCAATTTTACAATTCTTGCTACGGCTTCCTCACAGGCTTGTTGAGGCGATTTTCCTTGTCGCATTAATTCTACTACAAGATGGCAACCTGAAATCCTGATTACTTCTTCGCCGTGACCCGTGGCTGTTGCTGCTCCAATTTCGTTATCAACATATAAACCTGCACCTATAATTGGAGAATCTCCTACTCGACCGTGCATTTTAAAAGCCATGCCGCTTGTGGTACACGCACCCGAAAGATTTCCGTTGACATCTAAAGCAATCATTCCAATGGTATCGTGATTTTCGATATTAGCAATTGGTTTATACTTGCTATCTTTCAACCATTCTTTCCATTCTTTTTCGGATTCTTCTGTTAGCAGGTTTTCTTTTTTAAAGCCTTGTGATAAGGCAAATTGCAAGGCTCCGTCACCAACCAACATTACGTGAGGCGTTTTTTCCATTACGGCTCTCGCAACCGATATTGGGTGTTTTATATATTCTAAACAAGCAACGGATCCTATATTTGCATTTTCATCCATAATACAAGCGTCCAATGTTACGCGACCATCTCTGTCCGGGCGTCCGCCATAGCCTACACTTCTTTCTTTTGGGTCGGCTTCGGGGATTTTAACTCCTGCTTCAACAGCATCCAGAGCAGTTCCGTTCTTTTTTAAAACTTCCCAGGCAGCTTCATTTGCGGGAATTCCAAATCGCCACGTAGAAAGTACAATTGGTTTCTTTACTTTTTTAGAAACTACTATTTTTTCTTCCTCTTTCGAATTTGTATCAAAAGATTGTAACGCCACAGCTACTGAAGCTATTGCTGCCGTCTTAATAAAATTTCTGCGGTTTGAATTTGTCATATTAAAATATTTTTAAACCAAATATTATATAAGAATCATTTTAGTTAGCTGTTTATAGCTACTTAAAATTAAATCATATAAGTAATATTTAGAACATTTCTAGTTATCTATATCTGATTAAAAAATTAAACCCAAGCTATCAAAATTCTTTTTTCACACGAACTTATATAACTTATATGCTTTAATAATTTAAGCAGTGTAAAGCAAACTTGTAGCACCTAATAAAGCTGCTATTTCATTATCTGTAGAAACAGAAACATTGACTTTACTTCCTGCTTCTTTTAATTTTTTGTTGAAAACCGGTAAGAAAAACTCGCTCGCATTTGCAATTTTTCCTCCTATAATGAAACTATCAGCAGAGAAATTTTCTAACCACGGAATAACAATCGCCGCTAAATCTTCTCCCATTCTTTCAAACACTTTTATGGCTACTTTATCTTCGGCTTTAGCCAAATTAAAAAGCTCTAATCCGTTGTTTATTTTTTTTCCGCTTAAAGCGAAATAACCCGCTATAAGACCACGTGCAGAAACATAATCTTCGGCTATTCCTTCTTTGTACGGAAGGTCATATATTTCTCCGTCTTTTGGTACTGAATATCCTGTACTAATCGATTCTCCTTTGTCTATAAAACAAGCTCCAAGTCCGGTGCCAAGTGTGATTGCCATTACTTTTTTAGAAAGATTATCTGCGTCTTTAAAAACTTCTCCTTTACCAAAACAAACCGCATCATTCTCGAAAAGAATCGGAAAATCATTTGAAAGATTCAATTTATTCTGAAATAAATCGCGAACATTTAATCCGTAAAAATGTTCGTATTTAGATTGCCCTTTTATCCAGCAAACTCCATTGGTATAATCAAACGGCCCCGGCATACAAACCGCTAATCCCGCTGTGTTTTCTACTTTAGAATTTTCGATACAGGTCCTAATTGCTTTTTCCCAAATAGTCATCACTTCTTCTACTGGCAAATTAGAATCAAATGACTCTTTGTGCACCGAAAAATCAATCACTTTCATATCTGTTATATCTATAATCGCTGCGGTGATATGTGTACCTCCAATGTCTAATCCAACGGCATAATCTTTATTCATTCTTTTGTATTTTGGATTTGAACCATTAAGAAAAGAGAAAACAAAATATAATTTTTAATCTTCAATTCATACCTAACAGGTTTTAAAAACCTGTTAGGATACTTAATAAACTTAATCTCTTAATGGTAATTTTTTATTTAAATATTTTTGTCTTTTAAAATTTGAGGATAATGAATGCTTGTATGTACTATCATTTCTCCAAATAGTGTATTTGCCCATGCAAACCATTTTCTGGTAAATTTGGTTACATCGTCTTTATGGAAAGATTCGTGCATGAAACCTGTATCTGCATTTGTTTTGATCAAATTACCGATACATGCTTTTATCTCATTTTCATCTACACTGGTAATGGCTCTTAAAACAATGCTCATTGGCCAAATTGTATCTGCTCCTGTGTGTGGTCCTCCGACACCTTCACCTGCTTTTCCTTTATAGAAAAACGGATTATTTTCTGAAAGCACTACTTTTCGTGTATTCAAATAAAGTTGATTATCCGGTTCTATCGCACCTAAATACGGCAATGATAACAACGAAGGAACATTGGCATCATCCATCATATGGAAACTTCCGTATCCGTTAACTTCAAAAGCAATGATTTTTCCAAATTTTGGATGATCTATTATTCCGTTTTCTTCTAATCCTTTCTGAACCTGACCTTGTAATTCTTTTGCTTTAGCAACCAAATTATCATCTTTTAAAGCTGGCAAAGAGAAAATTTCCTGAAGATATCCTAACACTTCAATAGCAAACATATTACTCGGAATTAAATACCCAAACAATGTACTATCGTCGCTTGGTCTGAAAGTCGAAACAATTAATCCGCAGGGTTTTACAGGATATCCGTAACCGCTTAATGGCACACCATCTGTAGCCCAAGCCGTTACTCTCTGAAAATTATATGGTCCTTTATCTGTCCAGCGTTGTTGTTCTTTGAAAGTTTGCAATACCAGTAGCATAGCTTCTTTCCATTTGCTGTCGAACAAACTAATGTCTCCGGTTTCCTTCCAATATCCGTGTGCTAATCGTATTGGGTAACATAAACTGTCAATTTCCCATTTGCGTTCGTGAATTCCCGGCTGCATTTTGGTCATGTCATTCTTCCACTCGCTTACCTGATTAAAATCTTTATAAAAAGCATTCGCATAAGGATCTAACAAAATACATTTTGTCTGGCGGTTGATTACTCCTTTTACCAATTCAGCCAGTTTTTTATCTTCTTTTACAAACGGAATATACGGCCATATTTGAGCTGTACTATCACGCAACCACATTGCATCGATATCTCCTGTAATTACATACGTATCCGGTTTTCCGTCGATAATTTCAAAATCAACGGTTGTATCTAATGTGTTTGGAAAACAGTTTTCGAACAACCATGCCAATTCAGGATTTGCAATTTGTTTTTTGATTCTTACGATCGCTGCTTCAACCGCTTTACTGGTAAATTTTCTTTCGGCTACCGGTGGTCTTTTAGTAATAAAATCTTTTAATGCAAAATTGAAAGCATCCGACTGCATTCCAAAAACATCAGTTTGAAGTGCCAATAATCCTGCTGAAAAAATTCCTGTATTTTTTATAAATTTTCTACGTGATTGCATAGTATTATTTTGAAGTTGAATAAGAATATGGATAAGAACTTGCTGAAGTTCCTCTTTGCAAATTAGGTTTACTGTTCATGTCAAAATTTAATTCGCCACCTTTTAATACATCAAAATGATTGATGTAATTTTTGGTATGAGTTGCATTATTCCATTTTAAATCCTGAACATATTTATTGGTTTCAGAATTGTTTGGAGCATTGATCACTAATTGCTTTCCGTTTTCTAATTGCAAGGTTAGTTTCTTAAATAATGGCGCTCCAAGAACATATTCGTCTGTTCCCGGGCAAACCGGATAAAATCCCATTGCTGAGAAAATATACCAAGCTGAGGTTTGTCCGTTGTCCTCATCTCCGCAATAACCATCAGGAGTTGGTTTGTACAAACGGTTCATCACTTCACGAGACCAATATTGTGTTTTCCAAGGTTCACCAGCATAATTATACAAATAAATCATGTGTTGAATAGGTTGATTTCCGTGTGCATATTGTCCCATATTCATGATTTGCATCTCACGAATTTCATGAATTACTGATCCGTAATAACTATCATCAAAAATTGGCGGACTTGAAAAAACAGCATCTAATTTTGCGGTGAATTTTTTCTCACCACCCATTAAATCAATCAAACCATGAACGTCATGAAATACACTCCAGCTGTAGTGCCACGCATTTCCTTCAGTAAAAGCATCTCCCCATTTAAATGGATTGAAATCTTTTGGAAAACTTCCGTCTTTATTTCTACCACTCATCAAACCAATTGACGGATTATAAAGATTCTTATAATTCATCATTCGTTTTTCGAATAAACTGATTTCTTTTTTAGGACGATTTAAGGCTTTCGCTAATTTCCAAATTGCAAAATCATCATAAGCATATTCTAATGTTCTGGCTGCATTTTCATTGATTTTTACATCATAAGGAACATAACCTAAAGTATTGTAATACTCTACTCCTTTTCGTCCAACAGCTTCTAATGGCCCTTCGTTATTAGCGCCATGCAACAATGCTTCGTATAATTTATTGATATCATAACCACGTAATCCTTTTATATAAGCATCAGAAACTACAGATGCAGAATTATTCCCAACCATTACATCTCTAAATCCGGGACTTGACCATTCCGGCAAGAAACCACCTTCGTTATAATCGTTGATTAATCCTACCTGCATTTCTGTATTTATAGAAGGATAAACCAGATTTAACAAAGGATATAAAGCACGAAAAGTATCCCAAAATCCAGTTCCTGCAAACATATAACCCGGCAATACTTTACCATTGTATGGACTATAATGTACAATTTGACCTTTAGCATCTATTTCATATTGTTTTTGAGGAAAACAAACGGTACGGTACAAACAGGAATAAAACGTTTTTAGTTGTTCGTCACTTCCTCCTTCAGCAGTTAATTTTCCTAAAGTTTTATTCCATTCTTGTTTTGATTGTACTAAGGTTTCATTAAATGATGCTGTTCCTAATTCGTTCTTTAAATTCAACTCAGCTTGTTCCGGGCTAATAAATGAAGAGGAAACTTTTACATTTACGATTTCTCCTTTTTTAGTTTTAAAACCAACTACTGCGCCTACATGATTGTCTTTTAATTCTAATTTGTCTTTTTCTAAAACCTTATCATGCCAAGTATAATTGGTCGAAAATGGTTTATCGAATTGTAATACAAAATAGTTTTTGAAATTCTCCGGAACGCCACCACTATTGCGGGTTGTGTACCCAATAATTTTATTTTCTGATGGAATAATTTTGATATAAGAACCTTTATCAAATGCATCAATTACGATAGAAGATTGCTCATTCTCAGGAAATGTAATCTGAAAATGTGCCGCTCTTTCTGTAGCTGTAATTTCAGTCGTTACATCATAATCTGCAAGATATACGCTGTAATAATATGGTTTAGAAACCTCAGCTTTATGACTGAACCAACTTCCTCTTTCTTCTTCTGTAAAAGCCAATTTTCCGGTTACGGGCATAATTGAGAATTGTCCGTAATCGTTCATCCAAGGTGATGGCTGATGCGTTTGTTTGAATCCTCTAATCTTGTCTGCGGTGTAAATATATGCCCATCCGTCGCCCATTTTCCCCGTTTGTGGCGTCCAGAAATTCATTCCCCAAGGTCGGCAAATCGCAGGATAAGTATTTCCGTTAGAAAGACTATGCAAAGATTGTGTTCCCATTAAAGGATTTACATATTCTACAGGGGCTAAAGTTTTAACTTGTGCGTTTACAAAAACGCAACATTGTAATATCCCTAAAAAAATTAAACTCTTTATTTTCATATTATGTGAATTGTATGTTGTAAAATGTGAAATATGACTGAAAACTGCGACTGAAAACTTAAAACTTCCTAAAGCGGTCTATCTTCTTTTTTTACTCCAAAAGTTGTCGATGGTTTGCTTCCCATATACAATTTTAACTCTCCTCCTTTTACGATCATATCATGCGTAATATACGATTTTGTATAAGGCTTTCCGTTATATTCTGCTTTTTGGATATAGATGTTTGTTTTGCTATTATCGATTGCTTTCAAGGTAAACGAAATACCTTCTTTATGATGGATTGTTGCTGAGTTTACTAACGGACTTCCTAAAACATAAATTCCGTTTGCCGGATTAACTGAATAGAATCCCATTGAAGAGAAAACATACCAAGCCGACATTTGTCCTAAATCTTCATTTCCGCATAATCCGTCCGGTTTTGTCGAATAGAATTTATCATCGATTTCACGAATTAGTTTAGCCGTTTTCCAAGGTTGTCCTGCGTAAGCATAAAGATATGGGATATGATGATTCGGCTCGTTTCCTTGTGCATATTGACCAATTAATCCGCTGATATCTGGTGAAATTTCTTCGCCTTCTACTTTATCTGTTATTAAGAAAAGTGAATCTAATTTGGTTAAAAATTTATCTTCGCTTCCAAATAATTCAATTAAACCATAAGGATCCTGAGGAACTAACCAGGTGTATTGCCAGGCATTTCCTTCTACATAATCGTCTTTACGATGTGCTGATGAAAGCGGATTAAATGGCGTTCTCCAATTTCCGTCAGTTAATTTTCCTCTCATGAATGTGGTTTCTTTATCGAAATAAAGTTTGTACAAATTGGCTCTTTTAGTGAAATAATTATAGTCATCCGTTTTCCCTAAAGATTTTGCCATTTGTGCCACGCAATAATCATCAATAGCATATTCTAAAGCATTACCAACTGATTCTAACATTTTATCGGCAGGAATATATTCTAGTTTTTGAACATAATCCATTCCGTCACGCGTTTGCATGGCTGTTTTTTTGATGGCTTCGTATGCTAATGCTGTGTCATAATCTCTATAACCTTTCATATATGCATCTACAATAACAGCGATGGAATGATTTCCATTCATCGTATTGGTTTCATTACCCATTAAATGCCAAACCGGTAATCTGCCTTGTTGTTCGTAGATTGCCAAAAATGATTTAACGATATCATTGATTTTATTTGGCTGTGTAATCGTGTATAAAGGATGTAAACCACGATACGTATCCCAAAGTGAGAAAGTGGTGTAGTTGGTAAAACCTGCTTTTTCATACACTTTTTTGTCTGTTCCTCTATAATCTCCGTTTACATCATTGAAAATTGAAGGCGCAAACATGGTGTGATACAAAGCCGTATAAAAAACTTTCATGGTTTTATCGTCTGCTTTGATCTGAATCTTATTCAGTTCTTTGTTCCATTTTGAAGTCGCTTCTTTTGCTACAGCATTAAAATCCCAACCTGGAATTTCGGCTCTAATATTTGCGGAAGCATTCTCTGAACTTACTGGAGAAATCCCCACTTTTACTAAAACTTGTTTATTTTTTAAAGTTGCAAAATCTAAAATGGCTTTCATTTTTAAACCTTCTCCTTCATTTCCAGAAACAACAGTTGTATTGTCATACAATTCTATATTTGAAATTGGCTCAGAGAATTCTATCGTGAAAAAAATACGCTGATCTGCAGCCCAACCCGCAGAATATCGATATCCTACAAGGGTAGTTTCGTTAATTTTTTTGATGAAAGTTTTTACTGGTTTATCCCAGCCAATTCCGTCAGCTAAATCTAATAAAACGTGATTATCTGTAGCAGCATTAAAAGTGTATTTATGAAAACCTACTCTTTCGCTTGCCGTTAACTCTGCTTTGATTTTATATTTATCCAATAAAACACTGTAATATCCTGCTTTGCTTACTTCGTTTTTATGTGAGAAATAAGAACCGTAACCGGTTGTCATATCTTCTTTTGTTCCTTTGGTAAGTGGCACTTTTCCTGAAACAGGAAGCAACAAAATATCGTTTAAATCTCCAATTCCAGTTCCGCTTAAATGCGTATGCGTAAAACCTAAAATGGTATTACTGGCATAGTTGTATCCGCTGCACCAATCCCAGCCTTCAAAAACATTTACAGGTCCTAACTGCACTGCTCCAAAAGGAACATTGGCTCCCACAAATACGTGTCCGTGTCCAGCAGATCCTATAAATGGATTTACATATTGAGTGTAATCTGAATTGGTTTGTTTTGCTTTCTTTTCCTGTGAAATAACAGGCAAATTAATTAGCATAATTATAAAGAAAACGATGTGCTTGTATTTTGTAATCATTTTATTCATTTTTTATTTGACTTGTATGATGGCACGCGGATGACGCGGATTAAACTGATTTACGCAGATATTTTTTTAATCTTTGAACCTAAAGACGCACTGCTGTGCCTCTCTACGGAAAACCTTTGTCGCTTTGAACCTCTAAGACGCACTACTGTGCGCCTCTACAGAAACCTCTGAACCTTTAATTGTACCTCCTTAAAACATCATAAAGAGAATAAATTTTCACTTCCGGTTTTATTATTTTCCCTTCAAATGTGATTGTTTTTTCTTCGCCTGCTTTTAAACTGAAATAATTATCACTCCATTTTCCGGTATATCCTTTTATGGAAACATTTACATATTTAGCATCTTTTAAAGCTTTCAGAGTCAACTTGTTTCCTTTTATTGTCCATGTAATTTTTGGATCATCCAATTTTAAACTTATCGGACGAGTTAAATCTATTTCCGGTGTTTTATCATCCCGATACGCTTCTTTCATGGCATACCAAGCTGCTTTTGGTTGTCTGTCGTAATAATCGGTCACACTCCAACTTGCAACTGGCCAGCAATCGTTAAGCTGCCAAACTAAAGTTCCCATATTATAAGGCGCTTTTGAACGATGAATTCCGATAATATTTTTAAGAGAATAATACTGTAAACACTGTGTTAGATAGGTATAATCCTCGACATTCATTTTCTTTATTTTGGTTGAATCAATGAAATATCTATTCAAATACGAATCTAATTTCAGGAATCCTTTTCCGGCTTTTTGATGCGCTTGTAAAATATCCGAATATAAATATCTGTCTTCCGGCACAGTAAATCTTTCGATAGAAGAATAATTTGGCATCGCCTGCATTCCGTATTCGCTCACAAAACGTCCTGTTTTATTTTGTACGACTTCAACATCTTCTAATCCCCACCAGGTTCCCCAGTAATGACTGTCTCCTTCGGTAATGCTTTTGGCTTTTGACCAATGAAATGATGGCGATGAACTGATATATGGTCGTTTATTATCGACTTCTTTTACCCATTTTGGGATACTATCCTGAAACAAACGAACGTAATCTTTCCATAAACGAATCGAATCTTGCTTTGGCATTTTCATGCTTTTTTGCCATCCCCAATCTTTAAAGGCTTCGTCGATTTCGTTATTTCCGCACCACAAAACAATACTTTTATGATGACGTAAACGTTTTACCTGATACTGAACTTCTTTTTTTACATTGGCAAAAAAAGCATCATCTCCCGGTACCATTGTTCCGGCAAACATAAAATCCTGCCAGATATAGATTCCGTTTTTATCACATAAGTCATAGAAATAATCGTCTTCATAAATACCTCCGCCCCAAACACGAAGCATATTCATGTTGGCATCTTTGGCCATACCAATTACTTTTTCGTATTCTTTTTTGGTTACTCTGGAAAGAAATGCATCTGATGGAATATAATTGGCTCCTTTCATATACACCGGTTTTCCATCTATTTTGAAATAGAATGTTTTACCAACATTATCAGGTTCTTGTACCAATTCGATTTTACGATCAAGTACATAAGGTTTCTCAGGAGTTTTTTTATCGTAGGCTTCTAATCGTGGTGTTTTCCAGATTCCGCAAGTAGTGAATTTTGGTCCCCAATCCCATCCAAAATGGTATTGCGCTTTACGCACATAAGCACGCGGATTATCGGGAATTACAAATGGTAAATCTTTCTTGGCAAGTGAATCAACAACATTTTGTGCCGATTTGAACACAATAACCAAATCATTATTTCCTGATTTCAAGATCTTTTTTACATCAACTCGCCATTGCAGAAACATGTTATCTGCTTTTAGCACCAATTGATTGTTTAGATAAACTGTTGCATAAGTATCTAATCCGTCAAAAACCAGTTCTGTATTTTTCTTTTTTAAAGTTTCGGGATTTACTTTAAAAGTTGTTTTATATTCCCAATCTTTCTTTTCAATCCATTCTAATTTCTTCTCGTTATCACGATAAAATGGATCCGGAATTGCTTTATTATTCAGTAAATCGGTATGAATTTCTCCCGGAACTGTTGCAGGATTCCATTTTTCCGTTTTTGTTTCGCGGTATTGCCAGCCCGTTTTTAAGTCAATATTTTGAGCATTTGCCGTCAATGAAAAATTGGCGAGACAAATACCGACAAACCAATAAAAGCTTTTTTTACATTCCATTTTTACTGAGTAATAAATTATATATGTATTACAATTCAATTGTTGGCAGTTAGAGAAGGATAATTGATTTTTCAATTATTCCTCCTCTTTAGGTTTTTATCAGAATAAAAGGTAACTAACAAAATATCCAGAAATCATTTCCTTTTTTACGGCTGCCAAACTTTAATTTTTATTTTAGATTGTTGATTTTAGATTTTAAATTGTTTCAAAAAAATCAAAAAGCACTATCATTCATTTTATGTTCTTTTGATGATAATTCCATCTTTTTCAGCAGAAGCGACTTTGTCTTTGCGAAAAAAAAGGTTTTAAAAACTATTGAACGAATCTCTGATATAACTCCCCTAATTTAATGAAAATCAAAATAGAAATTAAAAAATAAGCCGGGAGGTACAGGTATTCCTACCCGGCTTAATTCAACTAACTAACCAAAATTTTAAACTATTGTTTGTCCCACCAAATTCTGGTTGTCATTAAATCCAACCCCTGGCGTGATATTGCTTCTTTATAATTAGCCTCATTTGTTATCAATTCAGACTGATCATAAATTAATCTTCTTGGAATTGTTCCTTTTGTTTCTCCTGTAGGATCATTAACTGGAACTAAAACCGGATATCCTGTTCTTCTGTATTCTGAAAATGCTTCAAAACCATTGAATAACAATACAATCCATTTTTGAGTTATAATTTGTTCGATTTTTTCAGCTTGTGTTCCAGCAGCTTTAAAAGGATGAGCGGCCATGTAAGTATTGTATTCTGCAAGTGAAACCGCTGGTACTTTATCTCCAAAAATAACCAGAACTTCCATTGCAGCTCTTACTCCGTCTTCATAATGTTTTTGTGCTGTTCCGCCAACATTCCAGCCTTTTACAGCTGCTTCTGCCAGGATAAACTGAACCTCAGCATAAGACATAATTAAAGTTGGTGCATCTAAACGCAATACTGTAGAAGTATTAGGATCTGAGAACAATTTTTTATTTCCGCCCGGGAATTCTTTTGCATCATTTGCAAGACCTTGTTGGTTTGCCGGAGTGTTATCTCCTGTAGCTTCCAATTTAGCATAAATTCTTAAACGAGGATCGTTATTGTTTTTCAACATATCGATAAACGTTTTACTGAATTTTATATTGGCGTCTCCTCCGTTTAAGTCATTTCTAACCCAAGATGAAGTTATTGGGTTTGTTTTAACTCCTTGTGGTCCTGAATCATGTTTTAAGACTAAACTGTCATCATTTGAAGTAAAAACACCTTTAGCTACAGCTTTCTCAACATATTGTTGTGCTTTTGCAGGGTTTACTTTAGACAAACGCATTGCTACTCTCAACATTAATGAGTTTGCCAATTTTTTCCATTTGGCAACATTACCTTGATAGTATAAATCAGCATTACCTACAAATGCTTTATTAGCATCTAATGCATCACCAGCTTCGTCTAATTCTTTTAAAAGGTCATTGTAGATTGCTTCTTGTGTATCATATTTTGGAGCAAAAACATTTCCGTTATATCCTTTTCCAGCATCGAAATAAGGAACTTCTCCATAAGTATCTGTTAATTTTTGGAACAAGAATACTTTCATGATTCTGCAAGCCTGAACCATATTACCATTTTCAGGTGAATCTTTTACAACAGACATTAACTGAAAAATCTGATTCAATCCTTTACCATATGTTTCTCCAAAAAGAGCTGCTGAATATTCAGAAGAATAGGTGTATTTTGAACCTGGTCCTCCTAATGAAGAAAACTGCTGCACGATTTGTGCCGCGTATAAATTATTCCCTCTTGTGTTAGAAAAATCCTGACCGTCTACATAAATTTCAGCAAGTGTAAACATTGATTTTACAGCCGGATCTGTCAATGCATTTGGATTCGTATTCATTTCCTCGAATCCTTTATCGCATGAAGTTAATGTCAGTGCACCAACAATTGCGATACAGAATATTTTGATATATTTATTTTTCATCTTCAATTTTATTATTAAAATTTGACATTAAGGCTTACACCGTAGTTTCTTGTCAAAGGCATAGACGCTCTTTCAAGTCCTTGTGCATTACTATTAGAATAGTTTGATTCTGGATCGATATTTGGCACTTTATCATAAATTGTCCATAAATTATGAGCAGAAAATGCTAAGCTAATCGCTTGAAATGGCGTTTTTGCTAAATTTGCTTTTGGGAAATTATAGCTAAAAGAAATTGCTCTTAGTTTAACAAAATCAGAAGAGTATACAAAGTTTGATGTTACATCACTATAACTTCTCCAGTAATCGTATGCAGAAACTGTTGTGTTTACAGGATTTCCGTTAACATCTTTACCAGATACTTTAACTCCTCCTTCACGACCCGGAAGTGTTTGTTCTGACAATCCGTAACGAGTTCCTAATTGGTTTGTAGCAGAGTAAATCTCTCCTCCAAATTTAGCATCTACAAAAACCGAAAGTGTGAAATTTTTATATTGAAAGTCATTTGAAAGTCCCATTGAAGTTGGTGCCACACCTTGTCCTGCAATAATTAAATTTCCTCTCATGAATTTACCGTTTGTATCAATTACGATATTTCCATCTTTATCTCTTAAATAATCGTAAGCTTTAATAACTCCAAAAGGCTGTCCTTTTTCTAAAACTACAGAAGCTCTTGAATCTCTGTTTCCTTCTAATGATTTGGTTGTAATTTTATCTGAAAGACTTACTACTTCACTATTATTGTAAGCAAAATTATATCCTACGCTCCAAGAGAATTTTTTTGTTTTAACCGCTTTTACATTTACTGCAAATTCAACCCCTTTGTTCAGGATTTCTCCCACGTTAATTTTCGTAGTTCTGTAACCAGAAGCTTGTGAAATATCAGCATCAGCAATATCGTTTGTTGTTCTTTTTTGGTAAAAAGTCAAATCTGTACTAACTCTGTTATTGAAGAATGTATTCTCGAAACCAAACTCGATTGTACTTACATTATAAGGTTTTAAAAATTTGTTTGGAACTGTTTGTCCATTAACCCCTAAAATTGGTTGTCCTTGAGAATCTGTTTGTCCGTCTGGCGAAGTATAAGTCAATGACAAAGCATAAGCGTCTGGCAAAGCTCCTCCTACGTTACCCCAACCTGCTCTCAATTTTCCGTAAGACATCCATTCCGGTAAATCGATAATTTGAGAATAAATAAAACTTGAACTTACAGATGGATAAAAAGTACTGTTGTTTGATGGATCTAAAGTTGAGAACCAATCTTCACGACCTGTTAAACTTAAGTATAAGAAATCTTTGTAACCTAAATCGGCAGAATAGAAAAGAGAGTTTACTTCACTTTCTGAAAACAATTTCTCTGTTTTGTCCGGTTGTGTATTTCCGTAGAAATATTTGAATGGAACGATAAAATTGTTTCCTCTCATTTTAATACCGCTGTATCTGTTGTGTTGACGGTTAGCTCCAATGAAAGCATCTAAAGAAAAGTTTTTAGCGATATCACCTTTATATCCTAAAAAAGCAGAGGCATTGTATTCTGTGCGGCCTTCAACTCTGTTTTCATAAGATCCTCCAGGATTGTAGTTGATTCCTGTAGGCTCAATTTCAGTAAACTCATAATTAATATCATCAATACCAATAACACCTTTAGCATAAATTTTTTCTGTAATGTTGTAATTTACTTTTGCAGAACCAATAAAACGCTTTCTAAGGTCATCATTTAATGGCGATGTTGTAGCAAAATAAGGATTTGTATGGTAAACGTTTGCACCAAAATAATCTGCTTCACCACCGTTTTCATCGTATCCGTTTTTAATCCATCTAATATCAGTTCCCGGTGTCAGGAAAGTTGTTGGGAAAGAAGGATTTCTAGGAGAGTCATTCAAATAAGGTCTGTTATGACTTTTCTCTGTAATGTATTGTGCATTCGTTTCTACACTAATTTTTTTGTTTGGTGCCGAATTCAAACTCAAAGACACGTTATTTCTTGCGAAATTTGTTCCCGGCATAATAGACTCATCTTTAGTGTTTCCGAAAGATAATCTGAAATTAGTAGTTTCATTTCCACCAGAAATTGCCAGTGTATTACTGAAAGAATATCCTGTTCTGTAGAACTTTTCAACATTGTCTTTTCCGTAAGCTTGGTATGGTCGAGTTTTACCGTCAAGAGATAACGAAGGTGTTCCGTCGTATTTATCTCCCCATGCAAAATAGTATGAATCTCTAAGTTCCTGTAAGTCTGAGAATCTTGTTGCAACACCATTTACAGGTGCTCCCGCTCCGTATTGATCTTGCCAGTGCAAAAGACTTGCTGGTGTATTAAACGTAGAATTTGTACTGAAGTCTACTCCAATTCCTGTTCCGTTTTTACCTTTTTTGGTTGTAATCAAGATAACACCATTTGATCCTCTGTACCCGTAAAGAGCAGAAGCAGCACTACCTTTTAATACTGACATCGAAGCAATATCATCTGGGTTGAAAGAAGACATACCATCTCCTTTATCAGCTCCACCCCACATATTAGCATTTCCTTGTTGGCTATTATCAATCGGAATTCCGTCTACAACATACAAAGGCTGGTTCAATCCTGAAGCTGAAGTTGCTCCACGAATTACCACACGACTTGAACCAGAAGGCCCTGTAACGGGTGCAGAAACGTTAACTCCGGCAATTTTTCCCTGAAGAGCATTTCCTAAGTTAATTTCTTTATTTTTTGTTAGGTCGTCTCCTTTTATTTCTCCCACTGCATAACCTAAAGCTTTCTTTTGTTTCTTAACCCCAAATGAAGTTACTACAACATCTTTTAATTCCTGTGTGTTTTCATTTAATACAACCGAAACTCTGTTTTCATTTCCCTGAACTACTACTGATTTTGATGCAAAACCTATAGAAGATACATTTAAGGTTACATTACCTTCTGGAACATTCATCTTAAATCTACCTTCAGCATCTGTAATTGCGCTAAACGGTTTTCCTTGAACCTCGATGGTTGCAGCAATAACTCCCTTATTCTCTGCATCTTTCACTATGCCTGTTATTAATCGGTTTTGTGCAACAGCTCCTAAGCTGCTCAACAATACCATTGCTAACACTGCTAATATTCGTTTCATAAGCATTTTTTTATGGTTTACTTGTTTTGATTTTTGTTTGTTTTTAACGTGATTGTTTTTAATAATTAGTAATAAAATTTGAACTCAATTTAATATGGCATCTAAAGATCTCCACCTTTAAATACTATGACTTAACAACAACGTAAACATTTTTCTAGTTTTAAGAAATCGATATAGTGAACACGTTAAAAAAAACAACTGACTATTCAGTTTAGTCTTCTAAAACTTACTAAAACGATTTAGTAAAATAACTAAAAAAAAACGAAACGTTTCTTTTTTTAATTTTTAAATATTATCCTTCAGAATCAAACAGATTCCCGGATTATTAAATGCCCTTTTTTAAGGCTTTTTTCGACTTCAAATTTTTCCATATCAGTCATTTGACTCATTAACAATTGTATCGATTTGACTGCAATATCCTCAATAGGCTGCGCAATAACTGTAATTGTTGGCGTATGCAATTTGAAACTATCATGATCATCAAAACTGATAACCGATATATCTTCTGGAATCCGAATTCCCATTTTTCTAAAAGCCTGAAGACCCGCAAGTCCCATATAGTTTGCTAAAAATAAAACAGCATCAATATTCGGGTTTTTTTCAAAAAAGCCTAATAAATTTGTTACTTTACTTTCTTCACTATTATTATAATCTATATGAAGAACAAGTGACTCATCATAAATCCCTTCTTCTTTTAAGGCATCCCGATAACCGTCTTCTCTTAATTTCATCTGAATCATTTCAGATGTATTATTTACAACAGCAATATTTTTACAGCCTTTATTGATCAAAAATTTTGTAGCAGTATTAGATGCTTCATAATTATCCATCACTACATGACTCACTCTTTGACCCGGAAAATACCTATCAATCAATACAACCGGTTTTCTCAATTTTAAAAGAAGTTCAATTTTCTCTTCAAGATTTTGCGTTGGCGTAATAATAAAACCATCTACATTTGCTTGCAAAAGACTATGTATCAACTCCTCAGAACGTTCATCATCTCCACCGGTACTACAATAAAAAACCCGGTAATCAATGTTTTTAGCTTCATCTTCTATAACTCTGGCAAGATCTGCAAAGAACTGATTCGAAATATCTTCAACGATAAGTCCAATAGATCTTGTCTTTCCGGTCCTAAGACTGGTTGCAATCATGCTGGGTCTGTAATTAAGCTTTTCAGCAACTTCCTGCACTTTTTTTATTACTGCAGAACTGATTCCCATTTTCTCGCCTTTATCATTAATGACAAAAGATACCGTAGATATAGACACCTGCGCCTCTGTGGCAATATCCTTAATAGTAATCTTTTTCATTGGACGAATTAATTTTTTATCAAATTATTGTTAATTGTATCACAAATATATGTAAAAATAATTACTAAAACGATTTTGTGAATATTTTTTTAAACAAATCATTATTTTAGAGTTAATTAAACCCATAATCATCAGTAATCACAAGTATACTCGTCGATAATCATTTTATTTTACTAAAAAAAAGAGCTGAATTTTTAGTATGAATAATCTACAGTTCTGTTTTTTAACAATACAGTAAAGCTTTCATTTTAAAACTTATATTTCTTGCGATTCTTCTATTTCATAAAAACTTAACGAACTCAAAGGTATTCCTCAAGACTATATTTACAAAATGAATACTTCTAAAATTGATGCTGAACCTTCTACAATATACGTACGCATATTAGCAGGTATTAAAACCGTATCACCTTTCTTGTATTTATAAGTTACATTCTCAAATCTAATTTCAAAAGAACCTTCAATACACATATAAACCGTAAAAGATTCTCCGTTTTTACTCACTTCAATTGTTCCGTCAAGCGGAAGGAAGTTTGTCGTAAAATAAGGACAATCTACCATTACATTTGATTGATTGGTATTCGTTTCATATTTTTTATGAGTATCTACTTTATTATAGTTAATTGCATCAAGCGCCAGATCAACATGCAATTCTCTTTTATTTCCCTGAGCATCTACCCGATCAAAATCATACAAACGATAGGTAATATCAGATGTTTGCTGGATTTCGGCAACAACCAACCCTGCTCCTATTGCATGAACTGTTCCTGTTTCCAAAAAAAACACGTCACCAGCTTTGGCTTTTACATCATCAAGAATAGAAACTAAAGTTTTGTTATTAAGATTTTCTAAATATTCTTCTTTACTTGAATCTTCTTTAAAACCTACAATAATCCTTGCATCTGCATCTGCTTGCATCACATACCACATTTCGGTTTTACCAAAAGAATTATGACGTTCTTTTGCCAATTTATCATTTGGATGTACTTGTATCGATAAATCTTCTCTTGCATCCAGATATTTAAAAAGTAGAGGGAATTGTTTTCCGAATCTTGTAAAGACTGCTGTTCCTAAGATTTCATTTGGTGATTCATCAATTAATTCTGTTAATGATTTCCCTTTTAATAATCCATTTCCAACAATGCTTACATCACCTTCTACGGTAGACAATTCCCAACTTTCGCCGGTAATTTTAGATGTGATAGGTTTATTAAGTACTGTTTTTAATTTTTCTCCACCCCAAATTCTTTCTTTCAGGATTGGCTCAAATTGTAAAGGATAAATTTTTATGCTCATTTTTATGTTTTTTAAATTAATTTCTTTTTTTGCCACAGATTAAAAGGATTAAAATGATTTTTAAATATCTGTGTGATTTTTTTGCCACGACCCGAGCGATAGCGAACAGGCGAAGTAATTTCACGAATTATCACGAATTATTTTTCGTAAATCTTATTTTATAAATTACCTAAAAAAGAACGCAGATGACACGGATTTCATTACGGAAAGACGCGGATAAAAACAGGTTTTTTTCAAATACTAGAAGAAAAAAATCCGTTTAATCTGCGTTTTCGCTTTAGCGAATCCGCGTCATCCGTGTGCCATTTCTCAAACTTATTTTATAGAAATAGCCACTCCGCCACTAGCAGCAAGTTTTTGTTTTATTTTCGTTTTACTGTTTACTGTTATTTTGCGAATATTATAAGACTGCGGATTGGTTTTATAATCGGCTGTTTTTCCGTCTTCGTAAATCGTTGCCGTATATGATTTTCCTGTTGGAAGAAAACTAAAATCAATCAAAGCTATACGGGAGTTTTCGTCTGTGATTCCGCCTACAAACCATTCTTGTTTCCCTTTAGTTTTTCTTGCAATTGTAATATAATCTCCCGGTTCTGCTTCCAGAATATAAGTTTCATCCCAATCAAGAGCAACATCTTTTATGAACTGAAATGCATCATTAAAGCGAATATAATTTTCAGGTAAATCGGCAGCCATTTGCAACGGACTGTACATGGTCACATAAAGCGCCAATTGTTTAACAAGTGTTGTACTAAGCTTATTTTTCTTAGATCCGTAAACCGATAAATCTCCTTGAAAAATTCCCGGTGTATAATCCATCGGACCTCCCATTAATCGTGTAAAAGGTAAAATTGTAGTATGATCTGGATGAATTCCTTCCATTGATTCAAACTCAGTTCCTCGTGCCGATTCCTGAGCAAACCAGTTAGGATAAGTGCGATGTAAACCTGTAGGTCGAACTGCTTCGTGAGAATCCACCATGATTTTGTGTTTTGCTGCTTCTTTGGCTACATATATATAATGATTGACCATTTGTTGTCCGTCATGATGCTCACCTCTCGGAATAATTGGTCCAACATAACCTGTTTTTACAGCATTGTAATTATTGTCAACCATGAAATTTAAGGCATCATTTAATTGTCGCTCATATTCAGCTGTTGAAGATGTGGTTTCATGGTGCATGATAATTTTCACATTCTTTTTAGCCACATAATCACTTAATTCTTTTACATCAAAATCCGGATATGCTTTGGTAAAACTATAAATACGTTCCTTTTTAAAAGCCGTATTATCTTCCCAACCTTCATTCCATCCTTCTACCAAAACGGCATCAAAACCATTTGCAGCTGCAAAATCAATATATTCTTTTACATGTTTTGTGTTTGCTCCGTGTGTATTATTAGGTTTTAATTTAGAGAAATCAGTAGTACCAATAACAATATCCTGATTGTCTGAATAGGCCCAGGTAGAACCTCCACCTGTAAAATATTCCCACCAAACTCCAATATATTTAACTGGTTTAATCCATGAAGTATCTTCAAAATTGCAAGGTTCATTAAGATTCAAAATCATTTTTGAAGCTAAAATATTCCTCGCATCATCACTCACCACAATCGTTCGCCAAGGTGTAAAACTGCCTGTTTGAATATATCCTTTATTCCCAACAGCGTCAGACACAAGATGAGAACTTAGAGAATAGGTTTTATCATCAACATTCAGACACATTGCCGGATAATTTTTTAAAGCTGCTTCGTGAATATTAATATAAAGTCCGTCATTCGTCTTCATCATTAAAGGCGTTTGTGTTGCCAGATTTTTGATCGTTGTTTGTGCTGCCAAAGAAACATGAGATGCGTTATAGACCAGAGACTGCATCTCTGATATTTTAGAAGTCGTATAACTATATTCGTTAGTATCATAATCTCCCGGAATCCAAAAAAGTTTATGATCTCCCGTTAAATTAAATTCGGTTGTTTCTTCCTGAATAATAAAATGACGCAGATTATCCTGTACCGGAAATTCATATCTAAAACCTAAACCATCATTAAACAAACGGAAATAAATCGAAATCTTTCGCTTGCTTTTATTCTGAACAAGATCAGCTTTTAATTCGTTATATTGATTTCTAATTTCCTTTTGCTCTCCCAAAACAGGTTTCCAAGTACTATTTTCCGATTGAAATTTTGTATCTGCAATCTGAAAATCTTTATTCAGAATAATATCTGACTTCAGAATAAACCCCATTTTGCTTTCCCTGATCACTTCTTTTTTCTTAAAGCTTAAAGAATAAACCGGCGTTCCTTCTGCATTTATATTGAAAGTCAAAATCAAATTTCCATCGGGAGATTTCAGTTCCTGAGCATTTAAGAATGCATTAGAAATAATAAAAAAACAAATAAGAAATATATTTTTCATAAAAGAAGGTGGTTTCAATAATGACTAAATCGATTTAGCAAACATAATAAAATTTATGAAACAGACATCCTTACAAGAAAAAAAATATGCAATTATGAAATTAAAGCATCATTTAAATTGATTTATCTGAATAAAAATGCGGTTAATTTTAAATAAAATTCTGAACAAAGAAAAACAACAACAAAACACTCACTTAATTAATATTCAACATCATACAAAAACACTCTCAAATTTGTGAATATCTATTTTAATAATTAAGAGTTTTTTTTTCTGTAAAATCTATCTTTGGCATCCTTAAAAATTAAAAGAAGATGAGCGCAACTTGGTACGAATGCAAAGTAAAATATAGAAAAACAGACGAAACCGGAGGACAAAAAGTTTTAACAGAACCTTATTTGGTAGATGCTTTGTCTTATACGGAAGCTGAAAAAAGAATTAATGAAGAGATGGCGGCTTATATTAGTGAAGAATTTAAAATCACGAATATAAAAGTGGCAAATTATGCCGAGATTCACCCTTTTGAAAATACAGATCGTTGGTTTAAATCAAAAGTTTCTTTATTAGCTTATGACGAGGAAAGCGGTAAAGAAAGAAAATCGAATATGTACATGTTGATACAGGCAAATGATGTGAGAGAAGCTTTTGACAATACACTTCATGTGATGAAAAACACAATGGGAGAATATTCGATTCCGGCTATTTCTGAATCTCCAATTATGGATGTTTTCCCATATTTTAGCGGTGAAGAAGACGAAATGGAACAATTAGAAAGATTCAATGCATTGAAAGCTTCTAAGCCTGTACAACCTGCTGTAGAAACTATCGATCATATGGAATTTGAAACTGCTTTAGAGGAATAAATTTTCTTAAATTCCAAATTCCAAAAAAGAACTTTAATTCTCAATATTGAATTTTTCATAAATTAGCTTCAGAGAGATCTGGAGCTTTTTTATTTTACATCATTTCTTAAAACTTTCATTTCTTTCAAAATCAAAATAAATTATATATTAGCTATAGTTTTTAAGAACTGAAATAAAATCATTTAGCAAAAAAACAAAACCAAAAACTTACCAAACCAAACCTCCATGACTAAAAAAACTTTAATTTTAATTGGATTTATTATTTTAAAATTTGTTTTACAATGTATCCTCATAAGTCCTGAATATGATTTACAACGTGATGAATATTTGCATCTTGATCAGGCACATCATTTGGCTTGGGGTTATTTATCGGTCCCTCCCGTAACTTCTTGGTTTTCTTATTTAATATATCTGCTTGGCAATTCGGTTTTCTGGATAAAATTTTTTCCTGCTCTTTTTGGTGCATTAACTCTTTTGATTGTCTGGAAAACTATTGAAACTCTCAAAGGCAATCTCTATGCTTTGACTTTAGGTGCGACTTGTGTTTTGTTTTCATCGCTGTTACGTATCAACACACTTTATCAGCCAAATTCATTGGATATTTTATGTTGGACAGGATTTTATTATGTTATCATTCAATATTTCAAAACCGAAAAAACAAAATGGCTTTATATAGGAGCAATCGTTTTTGCATTTGGTTTTCTGAACAAATACAATATTTTATTTCTGTTAATTGGCCTCTTGCCTGCTCTTTTACTTTCTAAGCAAAGACAAGTATTAGCAAAAAAAGAACTTTATTTTGCCTTACTTTTAGGATTGATATTAATCCTTCCAAACCTTTTGTGGCAATACAATAATCAGTTTCCAATTGTACATCATTTAAAGGAATTGGCAGACACTCAATTAGTCAATACTGACCGCATTGGATTCCTAAAAGAACAATTACTGTTTTTCATTGGTGCCTTTTTCGTTATTTTGGCTAGTTTGTATGCTTTATTATTTTACAAAGCTTTCAATAAATTTAAATTCTTCTTTGCTGCCCTATTTTTTACACTTCTTATCTTTATTTATTTCAAAGCCAAAGCTTATTATGCAATTGGTCTTTATCCAATTTATATTGCTTTTGGAGCCGTTTTTCTGTCTGACATTTTAAAAACAGGCTGGAAACGATTTCTTCAACCTATATTCATTATCATTCCGCTTTTATTTTTTATTCCGATGTACAATTTGGCTTTCCCAAACAAAAGTCCCGAATACATTGTAAAACATCCTGAGAAATACAAAAAGCTTGACATGTTACGTTGGGAAGATGGAAAAGATCATGCATTACCTCAGGATTTTGCCGATATGCTGGGATGGAAAGAACTTGCCCGCAAAACAGATTCTGTTTACGCTACACTTCCAAATCAAGACAAAACACTTGTTCTCTGTGATAACTATGGACAAGCCGGAGCTATTAATTATTATACAAAAAAAGGTATCAAAGCAGTTTCTTTTAATGCCGATTATGTAAATTGGTTTAATCTAAAAATTCAATACAAAAACGTCATCAGAATTATAGAAATTGAAGAAGCAGAACCTGAATTTAAAGAAACTGGTCAGCACTTTCAAACTTCTGCTTTTGCAGGCCAAATAACAAATAAATATGCACGCGAGTACAAAACCTCCATTTTTACCTTTTTAGGCGCTAAAAATGACATTAACAAAATAGTAAAACAAGAGATCAAAGAAGTAACAGATTATAGCAAGTAATGATCGATTTTTGTTCTGTTGCTATTTAGAAAACGGAAGTCCCAGATAGATTAAGACTTTTGAAGCTTTAACTCAAAATAATCAATTAACTAAAAATCAGTTATTTACAACCAAAATAAGCCTTTTTAAAAATAAATACAAATTTTCTTTGTATAACCGTATTTACTGCGTATCTTTGCACCCGAAACATCGCGGGATAGAGCAGTAGGCAGCTCGTCGGGCTCATAACCCGAAGGTCACAGGTTCGAGTCCTGTTCCCGCTACTAAAACAAAGCTTCAGAGAAATCTGGAGCTTTGTTTTGTTTTAACCATGTTTATACACTCTCTTTATCAACGTCTCGTTGCGTTCACGAGCGGGACGCTCGCGCCAGCATGGTTAAAATTTAAAAGCAAAGTTCCATTCTTTCAAATGGATAAATCATTCCAGATTTGGATATAATATCTGACAAAAAGAATATTTACGGGATATTTTTTTATCTTTGAAATTCAGACTTTTTAATCCGAATGGCTTTATCTTTGAGCCTCAGAAAATTAAATCTCATTTATGGAACAGAAAATACATCAGGGAAAAAACGTAAAACGTTTCAGAGAAATGCTTAACATAAAGCAGGAAGCATTAGCTTATGATCTGGGAAATGACTGGAATCAGAAGAAAATTTCTATGCTGGAGCAAAAAGATGTAATTGAAGACAGCCTGCTTAAACAAATCTCTGCAGTATTAAAAATTCCTGTTGAAGCTTTTCAGAATTTTGATGAAGAGCAGGCAATAAATATTATTTCTAATACTTTTACAAGTAATGATACATCAACATTAAATGCAGTTAACCCACACTGTACATTTAATCCAATTGACAAAATTGTTCAATTATATGATGAAAAAATTGCTTTATACGAGCGTATGTTAAAAGAGAAAGATGAAATGATGGCAAGGCTTGAAAAATTAATCAATAAATAATTATTTATAAAAGATATATTAATTCAAACAAAAAGAGCCCGCTACTAACAAAAAAGCTTTAGAGAAATCTGGAGCTTTTTTTATTGGTCAAAAATTTAATGACTAGAGCATTTAGCAAAAAGAGACAATATTTTTATGGCAGCAAGTATCATAAAAAAAATGGTCTTTCCGGATACGCCCCCTGAACTGCTTGATGAGTCTCTGTCACTACTGTTAGAAACAACAGCTTCTCTATTACTGACCAAGATATCAGTTAAGCTCGGATCGTAAGCAACATATCCCTGCATTGAAGATATACAAGTCATGTAAAAATCAGATAGTTTATTGGCATTATAGCGTTCTGAAACAATATTGACAAGACTTCTGATTTTATTATCCATTTCGATAGAACTGAAATAGGACAACAAAACATAAAAACTTCTATATTCTACATAAGAAATCGCCACCATGTTTTGCGAATTGTTTTGGCTCAAATTTACGAGTATAGAGTCAAGCTTTCCATTTAGTTTCTTATTCAATTGAAAAAGTGCATCTTCAGGAAAACAGTCTTTAAAATCAAAAATATCAGTAATGAAATCAAATTTATTCTGAGACAAATTCTGATCAAAAAACAACACTAAATCATCATTGAGAAACTTATTTATGAACGATTGAATCTTTTCACAATCATATTCTCTTTGAGGAGAAGGAAAATTATGCCTGGAATAATTTTTTTTTGAAAAAAGATTATACAAAATTCGGTTTGAAACTATAAAATAGAGTTCCTTGCGATACTCTTTTAAAGCCAAAATCATGTTATTGGCAACATTAACGTCTATGCCCGGATTTATTCTTTTCTCAACATTAACCTGCTTTTCTACTCTGATTATGTCTTCTGGAGAAAATAATAGAATATTGTTTTTATCTATCTTTAATTCTTCAAATAATTCTATTATGTTCATCCTTAATGCTAATTTAAAGCACAAACATACTCTTTTTAACTCTTTTGCAAAAGATTAAACAAAAATAATTTTACGAGCATTTACTTACTAAAAAAGGTATAACAGCACAAATCACTGCGAGTGCTATTTTCATAACCGGAGCCGCTTCAACATCGTCAACATCTTCCCTTAACACAGACACAGCATCACTGTTTTTAACTAAAATTTCATTTATGTTTTCGTCAAACGCTTTATAAAACGCCATCGATTGTATAACAGAAGCAAAAAAAACGACATTCGTTTTTTTATTATAAAATTTAATAACCACTGACAATAGATTACTTATTTTTTGATCAGATTCAACCGTGGTAAAATGAGATAATAAATCGTAAAAGGTTCTGTATTTAATATAAACGATATTTGAAAATTCGTTAATCTTCAAAACAGTCAATTGAGAAATAGCAAAATCAAGTTTAGAAAAAAGAAGTAAACTCATTTTATAGACAATCTCTTCAGGAAAATATCTTTTTAAATCTAAGAGAAAATCTAATTCTTCTAAATAGTGATACCAATTTTTTGAAAGTTTTAAACTGAAAAAGGAAATCAAATCATCTGCTAAAAAAAGGACTATAAAGTGTTTCATTTTTTCATCAGAAACTGTCAAATTATAATTTAAAAAATGATTTTTGGAGAAATTATTATGAGTGAAAAAATTAAAAAGAATACGATTCGATAGTATAAACAACAATTCTTCTTTGTATTCTTTTAATGCAACAATTAAATTTTGACTCGTATTAGAATCTATTTCCGGCTTTATCTTTTTTTCGAAATTTATTTTTTTCTCAATTCTAATATAATCCTCAGAACCAAATTCTAAAATTTGATCGCTTTTTAAATCTAATAAAGAAAATAATTGAATGATATTCACGATGTTATAAATTAATTAAGACTTTGGCAAAAAATAATATTGATAATCAATATCGTATTAAATAAATTGTAAATTGCTGATTCATAAAAATCCGATTTTAAAAAATGAATGTAATAATAAACCAACTGTTTGAAATTGAAAAAAAAGCGTTAGAACAAAACTTCAACGGTTTCGAGCGCAATCTAAAAAGAATTTATAATGAATTGGAAGAAAAAGGATATAAAATTATAAATCCTTTGGGTACAAATTATGATGAAAGAGACAGCTCTATTGATGCCAATATTCTTAATTCAAATTCGAAGAAAATAACCAAAGTTATTAAACCCACCATTTATAAAACAGAAAATGACACGCTGCAACTGGTTCAAAAAGCAGTAGTTATAGTAGAATAATAGTATCATTATATGAAGAATATCAATATCGGAATTGATTTAGGAACAACGAATTCAGGAATTGCAAAATATGAAAATGGAAAAATCAGTATCTATAAAAACCCTGTTGGATTCAAGGATACTATTCCGTCTGTAGTTTCATTTCGAAAAGGACGCATCCAAATAGGCGAAAAAGCAAGAGAACACAGCGCAACAAATGCCGAAAATGTATTCTCCTCTTTTAAACGAAAAATGGGATCTGACGAAGTTTATTTCATCAAAGATCTGAACGAAAATCGCAGCCCGATTGAGCTGTCTTCAATGGTTCTGAACGAATTAATTAATTTTGCTCAGGGTGAAAGTTTAAAATCTGCTGTTATTACGATTCCGGCTTCTTTTGACACAATTCAGTCTAATGCCACCAAAAAAGCAGGTTATCAGGCAGGTTTTGAAGAAATAGTTTTGCTTCAGGAACCTATTGCTGCTTGTTTAGCTTATTCGAATTCCTTAAACATAGAAATTACATCCGATAAAAAATGGCTGGTATATGATTTTGGAGGAGGAACTTTTGACATTGCATTAGTAAACATTAATGAGCGAGATCTAAAGGTATTTGATCATAAAGGCAATAATTTTCTAGGAGGTGTCGATTTAGATACTTTATTTGTTGAAAAAATAATATGCCCAAAAATTGAAAAGGATACTCAGGAAAGTAATCTTTGGTCAAAACTAATTTCTAAAGAAAACATAGTATACAATAAACTTTTTTTTGAACTTCTTTACAAAGCTGAGGAAGCAAAAAAAGAACTTTCAATAAAAGAAACTTCAAGTATTGAAATTGATTTTGACGAACTTTCAATCTCATTAGACCTAGATATCAGTCGAAAAGAATTTGAATTAATCATTCAGCTTAAATTTGAAGAATCTTTTCATTTGGTTGAAAAATTAATTAAAGAAAATCATCTGGAATTTTCAGATATAGACCGCATTATACTTGTTGGCGGTACTACTTACATTCCTTACATACGCCAACAATTGCAGGAGAGAACGAAAATTCAAGTAGAAACAAATTTGGATCCCACAACTGCAGTAATGATTGGAGCAGCTTATTATGCCGGTTCAAAACCTTCAGAATTAAGTGATGAAGAGATTGTAAATGAACTTACATCTGAAGAAAATAGTATTCAGGTTGAGATCATCTATGAACCACATTCTAAAGATTCTGAAGAACTAATTGTTGCTCTTTTGGAAGAATCATTTGACGGCTATTACAGAATTACCCGGGCAGATGGTGGTTTTGACACCGGTCTTCTGAAATCAAATAAAAAAATAGCCGAGTTTGTTCCTTTGCTAGAAAAAACAACCAATCAATTCACATTATTTTTATTCAATAACCAGCAAAAACAAGTATTTAGTAACGCGAATATTCAAATTACGAACGGATTATACAGTATCTTGGGACAGCCAATTCCGAACGACATTTGTTTGGAACTAGACGAAGAAACAGGAAAAAGCCACATGGAAATTATCTTTAAGAAAAATGATATTCTGCCTCTAAAGAAAACAATTTATAAAACCTGTTCTAAAAACATATTAAGAAACTCTGACCAAAAACTTATTATAAATGTAGTTGAAGGCAATGCCGGAAGTATGATAGGCAGTAATCTCTCTATCGGGTATATTGAAATATGTGGGAGTAATTTTGAGCAGGATCTTTTAAAAGGAATGGATATTGAGCTGAATTTTAAAGTTTCGGAGTCCCGAGATCTGAGTATAGATGTTTACATAAGTGCTCTTGATTTAGAAATAAGCGAAGTCTTTAACCCGCATCAGAGAAAAATTTCTATCGAAAAATTATCATCGGAAATTAAGAATGCTTTAGATACGATTTTAGAAGAAATAAGAAGTGAAGAACAGAATGAAAATTATGAGTATTTAGCCAAATTAAAAAGATCACAGGAATCGTTAACCATTCTTTATAACGAGGCATTGGAAAATAAAAATGATGCTATTACTGATAAAAAATATCAAATTGATGAATTGAAAAAAATCTACATTCAGGAATTTGATGATCTTGTTAGACACAAACACATATTATCTGAGCTTGAAGAATACAATAACATCAAAGACAGCCTTTCTTTTTATGTAGAAAAAGGCAGCCCCCGCCAAAAAGAAGAATATGAAAAGATCATAAAAAATGAAAAGGAAGTACTGCAGTCAAGCAATAAATATTTGATTCGCAAAAAGAAAAAAGAACTGGAAAACCTATTAGAAAACATCTATAATAATCAAGATGAAAGCTACATAGATTATTTTTATTATTTGCGATTTGAAGATCCAAGTGCCTTCAAAGACAGATCTAAACATAGCAAATTAATACAATTAGGAGAAAAAGCAATTGACAATTCCAACTTAGTTGAATTAAAATCGATCTGTCACCAACTGTATAATTTATTGATTGTTAAACCAAAAAGAAGAGATGACTTTAATACATTTGACGGAAATCTTGGAATAAAATAACTTGTCGAGATATTGCAGTAAATCTATAAAAACCACAAAGAATTATTTCTGATCTAATAGAATTTAAGCAAACTAAAATGATCCGCTTAAAATAATCCAAAAAAAAGACTGTTCAGTACAACCGAACAGTCTTTTTTTATTTTATAGTATACCGTTTAAGCCATAAACAAAGCATACTTATTATAGTTGTATAAAACCTGATCATAAGGTACTAACAGTGGCGCAACTTTCTCTGAAGAAGCATCGAATTTGATACCATTGTATTTTCTGAACAAATAGATTTCTTTCAAACAATTTGACAAACTCTGGTGAATTGATGTTGTAAAAGTTGGTAATTGTTTATCTCCTACCAATAAATCAATTTGATAATTAGAACTACTTTTTGATAGATTATTCCCTATTATTCTTATTGTAAATTTTGTCTTTTTCCCATATTGTTCACCTTGATACTGTACTACCATAATCTTATAATTAAAAAGGTTAAATTATTTTTTTTAAACATCAACATATACAAAGTTGAATGCGAAATTAAAGTTATGAAAAAAAAGTAAGCACTTATAAAAACTTACCTTAAATTATTAATTCGTTACAAAGTTAGTACAAATTATACTTTCGAAACCTCTATATTCTAACCTTAAATTATCCTAATCTTTATCGAAATATCAAGACATAAAAAAAAGCGCAACGAAGAATTACGGTTTTCACAATTAACTAAATACATTTAATCAACTTTTTTCAACGATTGTAAAATTCATTCATAAGCACGATTAATTTTCGGTAATTATTGTAATATCTTTTTCAGCATTTAGTTCTAACAAAAACAGATTCCCATTTTCATCGAACATCGTCATATTTAAACTATCCAACAGAGCCAGTTTTTTTGAAACACTTCCTGCAAATTTATTGTATGAAAGATTCATCTCGGCTAAATTATGTAATTTCTCAAGTTCCTTAGGGACTTCACCCTCAAAACCATTATTGAACAAACTAAGATTTTGCAAAGCGTTAAAATTCAATATTTCAGAGCTCAAATTTCCTGATAACTTATTACTGTTCAAAAGTAAAACCTTTAATGTAGGAATGTTATAAATTGAATTTGGTAATTGACCTTCAATCTCATTATCAAATAATGCAAGAATCTCTAACTGATTTAACTTTCCAATTTCTAAAGGCAATTCTCCTGAAATTTTATTATTGAAAAGCTCTAAATCTCTTAGTTTTTGCAACTCACAAATAGTTTCCGGTATCGCTCCTGAAAGCTGATTAAGCGAAACATCTAAAACTTCAAGCTCTTTAAAATTATTAATTGCTTTGGGTAACTCACCTTGCAACTTATTTTTATGCAAATCAACATTGGTCAAATTCACTAAATCAAAAAACTCACCAGGTAATTCTCCTTGCAAATTGTTGTCGGCTAAATTAAGCGCCGTTACTTTTCCATTTTCTATATGAACGCCATACCACGTTGACACAGATTGTGATAAATCCCATTTATTTTTCCATTGCGATCCATTTGTAGCATGGTACAATTTTATCAAGGCATCTTTTTCTTTATCCGAAACAGTATCGGCAAAAACATTCACAGAAAAAGTGAATATTAATAAAAACATTGTTAAGCATTTCATAACAGATTGGGGGCTTTTGTTATCTGTGCTAAAATTATGTATTTCATAGACATAAAGCATATAATGTCGATAAAGTGTTAATAAGTAATTAATTAACACGTATTACATTACTTTTACAAAAACCTGCATAATTATATTTTTTTGATTAAATTTGACTAACTAATTCTAAAAACCTCATATTATGGAAATTAACCCTATTGCATTGCTTTTGGCAGCTGTTGTAACACTTGCAGTTGGTTTTATTTGGTACAACCCAAAAGTGTTTGGAACGATCTGGATGAGAGAAAATAATCTTACTCAGGAACAACTTCAAACAGGAAACATGCTTAAAATCTTCGGTTTGACTTATGTTTTTTCTTTAATGATTACCGTAATCCTAATGGCATTAACCATTCATCAAACAGGTGCCCTCGGAATGGTAGGCGGGCCGCCTTTAGTTGATAGCGCAAAACCATCATTTGCAGCTTTTATGGCAGATTATGGAACAGCTTATCGCACGTTTAAACACGGAGCACTTCACGGATTCCTGTCGGGTTTATTTTTTGCTTTTCCAGTAATTGGAATTAATAGTTTGTTTGAGAGAAAATCATGGAAATACATCTTTATTCATGCAGGATTCTGGATTATTTGTCTTACTTTAATGGGCGGAATTATTTGCGGTTTTGCTTAAATCATAAAAAAATAAAACCCGTTTGAGTCCTAAACTTTAACGGGTTTTCTTAATAATAACTTAAACAAAATGAGTTATTACAAATATTATCTAATTTTGAAGAAATTAGCTCACACTTTTGACTACAACTTATACTTTCCAGATTTACAATAGTGCCTCATTACTGCCTTTAGAATGGAATTCCTTGGCTGTAAATAATATTTTCCTGACCAGAGAATACCTCGAAGTACTTGAAAACTCATGTCCTGTAAATATGGTTTGTCATTTTATTGGAATTTTTAGCGAAGATAAACTGGAAGGCATTGCATTAACTCAATTTCTATTTACAGAAAAACTGGAATCTTTTGGAGAACGTGATCAATGTTTAAAAACTACTGTACGTAATTTTGCTTTTAAAAATTTTGCTTCACACGTCTTGTTCGTTGGCAACAATATGCTTACAGGACAAAATGCTTTTGCGTTTCATAAAGAAGCGATTCAATCTAAACTAATAAAATCCCTTCACAGAGCAATTAATCAGCTTAAGAAAAACCTGAAAGCAAGTGGGAAAAAAGTTCATATTACCAGCATAAAAGATTTTAATGCAAAAGAGATTCAGCCGCTACAAGCTGAATTTAAGAATAACTACACGTTTTCGACCCAACCTAATATGGTTTTTGAGATCAATAAAAACTGGAAGTCTGAACAAGATTATATTGATGCTTTATCAAAAAAATATAGAGATCAATACAAACGTGCGCGAAAAAAAGCTGACGGAATAGTTAAACAAAAAATGTCTCTCGCCGACATTAGAAAATATGAAGATGTTATTTACGATTTATATTTTCATGTCGCCAAAAATGCACCTTTCAATACTTTTTTCTTAGCCCGAAATCACTTTAGCTTTTTTAAAGAAATTATGAAAGATGATTTCTTATTTTATGGATATTTTTTAGATGAAAAGTTGATCGGTTTCAATACATTGATTAAAAACAGAAATATAATGGACACGTATTTTTTAGGATATGATGAAACGATTCAGCGCGAAAAAATGCTGTATTTAAATATGTTATACGACATGATCGCTTACTCGATCAATCAGGGCTTTTCAGAAATTGTTTTTGCCCGTACTGCTCTTGAAATTAAAAGTTCTGTTGGAGCAAAACCTCTAAAAATGTACGGACTAATTACGCACAGCAATACTCTGATCAATCATAACATTGCCAAACTATTCAATTATCTTGAACCTAAAACTGATTGGCAGGAACGAAATCCTTTTAAATAATTACCTCAAAAACTTTATCAAAGTTCAATTCTCCTTTATGGAATCGCAATTTTCATTTGCTTGTGCAGAATATGAATTTCTAATGCTGTTTGTGCTCCGCAATATTCTCCATCAATTTGAAAGTTTACAGGATAATCTGTTTCTATTGTGGCTTTATCTGTCGAAATAATTACAATATCATCAGAATCAATTGGCATATTTCCGGTGATAATTTTTCCGATTAATAACAAATCAAGATTTTTTAAGATTACCAATTCAAATTTCCCATCGTTCATTTCGCCATTTGGATTGATAATAACACCGGTTCCGTATTTTTGAGAATTAGCAATTACAATCATTCGTGCTGTATGTTCAACAGTTTCATTATTAGCCGAAATTGTAGCTACAAAAGGTTCTTCTGATTCATTCAATGCCGAATAGACTTGTAACGCATAACCCCAAAAACCACGCAAATTATTTTCTTCATAATTCTTTACCAAATTAGCATTTACACCAATATCGCTTAAATGAATGCTTTTTTTGCCGTTGATACAAATCATATCCATTTCGATATAATGGTGCAAAAAGGCTATTTTCAAGTTCTCCTCGATTGTTGCAGGCAAATTCAAATCTACAGACAATCCATTTGCCGAACCTGCGGGTAAAACACCAATAATTATATCAAATTGCTCCATAGCTTCGGCAACCATTTTTATAGTTCCATCGCCACCAGCTACTACAATTCGTTCCGGTAAATATTGATTATAAAGTATCAATATATTTTTTTGATCATTCTTCCCGGTAGTTTTATAAACTTTCAAATCAAAATCATTTATAGCTGCAAACTTTTTTACATCCCTAATTAAATCTGATTTATCCAGATCACCAGAGATAGGGTTTACAACAAATATGATATTCTTTTTCAAAATTTTATTTTTAAAACCAATTAAAATAATTAATTTACAGCATCCATAAATATACACAATTAATGAAACCAATCTTACAATTATATCGAGGTTATGCCAACGAGGAAGAACTAATTGTAATGGGACATGTTTTTAAAAGAACGTATGATTATGATTTTCAAAAGAAAAATTTAAAAAATGCCACCTCGATCATCAAACAATTTAGAATAAAAACTCTTGAAAATTTTGATATTTATTTAAAATGTGACGACCGCGAAATTCATACTAAAACACTTGATGATGGATATTTTAAGTTTTGTATTCCGCTCGAAAAAGAAACCCATTTTGGATGGATTGAATATGAAGTCAGTATCAAACATAAAGGAGAAACGATAACCGAAAAAGGCAGCTTTATAAGACCTCATAAAGGAAAACTAGGAATTATATCTGATATTGATGACACTTTTTTGATTTCGCATACTCAAAACTTCTTTAGAAAAATTCACATTCTTTTATTTAAAAACGTGAACGATCGTAAGGTTTTTAAAGATGTTGTACCACATTATCAAGCTTTAAGTTCGGCTGGTCGAAATAATAAGGAAGAGGAAAATGCCTTTTTTTATATTTCGAGCAGCGAATGGAATTTGTATCGTTTTATTGTAAAATTTACTAAAATACATCATTTACCAAGGGCCGTAATTTTATTGAAAGATATTAAAAGAGGCATCACTGATTTCTTCATGAGCTCTCATGGAAATCACGATCATAAGTTTGACAAAATAAAACACGTTTTAGAATTTTATCCTAATCTTAAATATGTTCTCTTAGGAGATGATTCGCAATATGATCCGATTTTATATGAACGAATCTGTAAAATATTTCCTGTAACGATAAAAGCTGTTTATATCAGACAAACCGGTAAATACCAAAAAGAAGCCACAAAAAAGATCATGAAAAACTTAGAGAATCTAGAGGTTTCTGTTTGTTATTATAAACATAGCAGCGAAGCAATTATGCATTCAAAATCTATTGGACTTATTCAATAGTATTTTTGGTAAAATGTATTTTGTGGATATTGGAACGAAGTAATTATATATGCAAAAATCAAACTTTATGTCTGTTATTAGTGAGATTGCTTCGTTCCTCGCAATGACGTACTTGGCGGAAAACTTGAAATAGAAAATCATATTAGTTACTAAAAGTCACAAAAAAACCTTTGCCAAAACAAAGGTTTTTTTTAATACTATAGAATATTAGTTCCAGAAACTGAAAAATTGAGACCGAGACTGAAAACTATATTAAGCGTTGAAATTATCAATTTCTTCCTGAACGATTTCCCAGTCCAGAAGTAATTGATCTAAATCTTTTTTCTTTTTGTTATATGCTGTAAAGAATGAAGCGTCTTCAATGTGTTTGTCATAATTAGAAGCCAGTAATTTGTCATCGTGCTGAATATCCTTTTCTAATTGCTTGATCTGGCTTTCAACTTTACTCAAACGGTTTTGCAGCGCTTTTCCTTTTTTCTGATCTTCGTATGAAGTCTTGTTGTTTTCTTTTGGAGCAGCAGTTTTTGCAACGTCTTTTTTCTCGACTTCACGCATATTTTCAAGATTGCGCTGTTCTAAGAAATAATTGATGTCTCCTAAATATTCTTTGATCTTTTGATCTTTGAATTCGTAAACAATATTCGACATTCCTTGCAGGAAATCTCTATCGTGAGAAACTAATAATAAAGTTCCTCCAAATTTTTGAAGTGCCGCTTTTAGAACGTTTTTAGATTTAATATCTAAGTGATTCGTAGGCTCATCCATTAGCAAAACATTGATAGGCTGCAACAACAACTTACAAAGTGCCAAACGGTTGCGCTCTCCTCCGGAAAGTACTTTTACTTTTTTCTCAACATCATCTCCACGAAACAAAAATGATCCTAACATGTCACGAACTTTAGAACGATTCGTATCCATTGCAGCATCTTCCATCGTTTGAAGCAAAGTAATTTCTCCATCAAGATATTCAGCCTGATTTTGGGCAAAATACCCTAATTGTACGTTATGTCCTAATTTGATATTTCCCTGGTATTCAAACTCGTTTACAATAGCTTTAATAAAAGTTGATTTTCCCTGGCCGTTTTGTCCCACAAAAGCAATTTTGCTCCCACGTTCTACCAATAAATCGATATCTTTTAAAATAACTTTATCGCCGTAAGCTTTAGTTACATTTTCAGCCTCAACCACTACTCTTCCTGGTTCTTTTGAAACCGGAAATGAGATATTCATTACGGAATTGTCGTCTTCATCAACTTCAATTCGTTCTACTTTATCTAATTTTTTAATCAAGGATTGCGCCATTGAAGCTTTTGAAGCTTTTGCACGGAATTTCTCGATTAATTTCTCTGTTTCTTCAATTTTCTTCGCCTGATTCTTTTGAGTTGCTAATTGTTTTTCACGAATTTCATGACGTAACTCTAAGTATTGCGAATATGGCTTATTGAAATCGTATGCTTTTCCTAAAGAAATCTCGATCGTACGATTCGTTACATTATCCAGGAACATTTTATCGTGCGATACGATTACCACAACTCCAGGATAATTACGAAGGAAACTTTCTAACCAAATGATACTCTCGATATCTAAGTGGTTGGTTGGCTCATCCAGAAGCAACACATCGTTTGATTGCAATAATAATTTTGCCAACTCGATACGCATTCTCCAACCTCCCGAAAATGTTTCGGTTTGATTATTGAAAACTTCTCTTTTGAAACCTAAACCTAAAAGGATTTTCTCTGTATCCCCCACATAGTTGTAACCTCCTAAAAGGTCAAAACGATGGGTATAATCAGATAAATCTTCAATGATCTGACCATATTCTTCACTCTCATAATCAGTTCTGGTAACCAATTGATGATTGATTTCTTCTAACTTTTTTTCTACAACTTTAATTTCAGTAAAAGCTTCATAGGCTTCTTCTAATACAGTTCTTCCACGTTCAAAATCAATGTCCTGACGTAAAAACCCCATTTTTATATCTTTCTCCTGAGAAATAACTCCTGAGTCAGGAGCAAAATCTCTGGCTAACATTTTAAGCATTGTCGATTTACCTGCTCCGTTTTTACCAACAAGACCTACGCGGTCGCCAGCGCCTAAACGAAAAGTTACTTCCTCAAACAAATATGTTCCTCCAAAAGAAACCGATAAATTATGTATATTAAGCATGTATTGTTATTTTATAACTAATTGATTGTGTAAATTTACACTCCCAAATCAATGGGTAATTTTAATTTTTTGCAAATGTTAAAAAAAGGATCGAAACTAAATAGTATTTTAACAGGAAGTTGTCCAAAATGTCAAAATGAAAGCATGTATTCCGACAAAAATCCGCTTCATTTATCTAAAGTTCTAAAAATGAACGAGAATTGCAGTCATTGCGGATTAAAATATCAAATTGAACCTTCGTTTTTTTATGGCGCAATGTATGTGAGTTACGGATTAAATGTTGCGGTAGGAATTGCAGCATTTATTGTTTCCTTTGTCTTTTTTAAAACTACTATCGAACAATCATTTTTAGCAATCGTAATCACTTTAATTGTATTGTTTCCATTTGTTCTCAGACTCTCGAGAAATTTATACATTAATATGTTTATTTCTTATGATCCACAAGCCGGAAAGAAATAATAGTGCTATTTTCGTTTTTTATAAAATCGATTAATATCAATTGTTGGATCTAATGCTATTTTATTCTCGATAAACTCAAATAAATCTTTTGCCATTGCCGGCCCAAGCATTACACCGCGCGTCCCTAATCCGTTTAATAAATGTAATGATTTATGCTGATTGTGTGTCCCTATAATTGGGCGCCTATCACGTACAGTTGGGCGCACACCGCCAAAATGCGAAACAATTTCGAAGTTGCAATTGATAATTTCTTTAATTCGATCTACTAATTCGATCTTTCCTTCTTCTGTTGGCAAACCAGTTTTATCTTTCCAATTGTATGTTGCACCAACCTTGAATAAATCATTCCCTAACGGCAAAATAAAAACACTTGTGTTCACAATCACATCTAGATCAAGTTCCGGTGCTTTTATAATTAAAAGTTCTCCTTTGGTACCATCGAGTGGTAAATCCTGAAAAAATGGATTTGAATGCAATCCAAAACCTTCTGCAAAAATTATATTTTTAGTCTTATACTCCTTATATTGAACATAATCATTCTGAAAATCAATTTTAGAATAATCAAATGATTCCTGAAGCAATAATTCATTCTCGATTAAATATTTTTGATATTTATCTAACAAAAGGTTCGTATCAACATAACCGGTATGTAATACTTCTCCATAATCAAAAGGAGAATCTATTCCGAAATATTTTTTGAAAACTAATTTTGTAGAGAGAAATGGTGCTAAAAGAGGTTTATCTGAAGCCGAAAACCAATTATTCTGTTCCTCAATTGAGAAAAATTTCCTTAAAATAGGAAGCTTAAAATTGACTTTTGTTTGTAATTTGTCCTCAATTGTTTTGTAGAATTCTTCCATTAGAACTAATTGCTCCTCTGCTTTCCAAACTTCACTAAAACGCTTTAAAATTATCGGATTGTATAAACCTCCAGCTACTCTGGATGAAGTTCGAGATTTATCATCTATAACTAAAATAGATTTATTGTTTTTAATGGCTATTTCAACAAATGAAATCCCTGCTAATCCAGATCCGACAATTAAATAATCAAGCATGTAGTAATAAATAAAATAAAAACTCTTAATACGCAAAGGTACTAAGAGTTTTTGTTATAATGTAATTTGGAAAATTAGTAGTTCCACATATCTTCTTCGAAGTTACGAATCTTCTCTTTCACTCTCTCAGCTTCTAACAATTGATTTTGTGCATTGTCTTTCATATAAGCTTTAATCTCACGATCTCCGTACATATTTTCTTCTTTATAAATAACAGAATTAAAATGTCTCGAATTTAAAATTTGATCAAAGGAAATTGGAGCTGCAGAATTACTATCATTAAATGCTTTTGCTTCATTTAATACATCCCGGGCATTTGGGAAGAAAACCCAAAATAACTCAATATAATCCTTTTCATCACTATTCATTGTATAGACATCAGGAGTTACAGGGCAAATCCCCAATAAACGATATTTCAATTCACTCATACGTTTGTCAAAATACCAATACCCTTTTATTTTATACTGCGTAACGTCAGCTGCCGTTAAATCCTGCTTTAGGATATATTCCGCAGGAACCGTTCTTGTTGCACCAACTGTTTGTTCAACATAAGTAACAGCTTTCTTTTTACCTGTGCCAGTGACCACTTTTTTCTTTACAACATGTGTTCTATAGTCATCCGGATATTGATTAATCAACTCTCTACCTGCATCTGTTGTATCAATACGGGACAAAGCACCTTGAATGTCTTTTAAAGTTTTCTTTGTATTAAAATAACTGTCACTATACACCTCCGTTATTTTACCGCTTCTAATACCCTTTGTCAAAACATCATAAAGCGAACGCCTATCAGCTCCAATATTGGCTGTATCTACCGGAAAATATAAAGGAAAATTGATTTTTTCATTTAAATCAATTATTTCCCAAACTGTCTTCCCCATCAAAACATCCCTGTCATCGATATAACCATAGGCTAATGGCTTATCATTGTCTGCAATAAGTTGAGCAGCTTTCTTTTGACCTATTTGGTCAGCTGTTTTTGCATTAAGTAAATTAGATTGCGCATTAGAAGCAAAACTTCCGACAACCCAAACAATAGCGATTAAAAAATTTCTTACTCTCATCATAATATATCATTAAAACATATTGAACGTAAATCTACAAAATATATTGCTATTTTTCTTACATTACGTAAGAAATATTAAAATTGTACAAATTACCGGAGTAGGTTACAGAAGAAAAACCAGTCAATCCTGCTTTAACAACTGATTTCTTTATTAAATCAATGGGCAAAAAAAAACTCTTACTACAAAGATAGTAAGAGTTTTTATAATATTGTAATTTAGATACTTAGTAATTCCACATATCTTGTTCGAAGTTACGAATCTTCTCTTTTACTCTCTCAGATTCTAACAACTGATTTTGAGCATTATCTTTCATGTAATCACTAATTGCTCTGTCTCCATACAAGTTTTCCTCTTTGTAAAGTACTGCATTGAAACGTCTTGAGTTTAATATTTGATCAAATGAAATTGGAAGCGCTGAATTACTATCGTTAAATGCTTTTGCTTCATGTAATGCTTCTCTCGCATTAGGGAAGAAAACCCAAAATAACTCAATATAATCCTTTTCGTCACTATTCATTGTATATACGTCTGGAGTTACAGGACAAATTCCAAGTAAACGATATTTCAATTCACTTTGACGTTTGTCAAAATACCAGTATCCTTTAATTTTATATTGTGTAACATCTGCTGCAGTAAGATCTTGTTTCAAGATATACTCAGAAGGAACTGTTCTTGTTGCACCAACTGTTTCATCAACATAAGTAACAACTTTCTTTTTACCAGTACCAGTAACTACTTTTTTCTTCACAACGTGAGTTTTGTAGTCATCAGGATATTGGTTGATCAACTCTCTACCAGCATCTGTCGTATCAATACGTGATAACGCACCTTCGATGTCTTTCATAGATTTTTTAGTATTGAAATAACTGTCGCTATACACTTCAGTTATTTTACCGTTTTTAACAGCTTTCGTCAAAACGTCGTATAATGAACGTCTGTCTGAACCAATATTAGCAGTATCTACCGGAAAATATAATGGAAAGTTGATTTTCTCATTCAAATCAATAATCTCCCAAGTAGTTTTTCCCATCAAGACATCTCTATCATCTACATAACCATAAGCCAATGGCTTATCGTTGTCTGAGATAAGTTGTGCAGGAGTCTTAAGTCCTATTTGTTCAGGTGTTTTTGCATTCAGCAAATTCGATTGCGCATTAGAAGCAAAACCTCCTGCGATAGAAACAATAGCTATTAAAAAATGTCTTACTTTCATCGTGGTATTATTATAATATATTGAACGTAGTTTTACCTACTTTTTATTATTGTATTTCAAAAATTACCGGAGCAGTTCTTGGTAATAAATAACTACCAGCTCCAACAAGTTTAGTTTTAATTTCAGAAATAGTAACCTGATCTCCTTTACCTGCTCTAGAAAGAATTTGTTTACACTGTGCATTTAATTTATTACCACTAACAACAACTGTAGGTTGTCCAGCAATTTTTAAGTTAAATCCAATAACATCTAAACCAACTTCAAAATCAAAATCAAGCAATTTAGCACCAATAGTAGCAATTTCTAAGTTAGATTTAGGTCCTTTAACAACACCCATCTCACCTCTAATTGTTCCTGTTGGTCCAGGAATACCTTTAATTCTAAATGTTTTCTTATCTGAAACTTTATCTCCGTTTGGCAATGTACCAGTAACCGAAATTGTAGCCTCAGTACCTGCACCCGGGTTCATGTTATATTTTCCAGCTTTACCAGCAGAACTTAATCCTGGAGCACTAGCAACAACTTTATTGTCAGCAACACCTGCGAATGATACAGAGATTGGGTTAACAACACCTCTATAAACAACATTCATTTTATCAGCAGAAATTGTAGCTGAATTTGGTCTTGGCACTACAACATATTTTCCAGCAAATTTAAGTGGGATATTTTTACCATCTTCTAAGAAAGAAAATTGACCATTAATGTTTTGCTCTCCAACACCTCCAGCAGTTAATGAGATAACAGCTTGTCCGTTAACAATTTGTCCTGGACCTTGGAATGACGTTGGTTTTGTATTTTCGTCATAACGACCTAAAACTACTTTACCTGTTACTTTTTCTCCTTGGAAATAAGCGTTTTTATCTAAAACAACAATTGCCTGGTAATTGCTATAAGAAGCAGCAGCAACCGCAGCTTTTCCTAAAGCAGCACTGTAAACATCAGATTCTGCTTTTTGAACGTCATTTTGCCAAGCTGAAAGTTTAGCTAATGAAGCTACAGCAGGAAAACCTTTAAAGTGGTAAGCTAAATATTTATCTTTTAAGCCTTCTTTATTTTTTACGTCTGAAACATCAAATTTCTTTTCAATTTCACCTAAAATAGCAGCATATTTTTTATCAGCTAATGCTGATTTCATCGCAGCTTTATATTTCTCAATGTGCGAAATAACATCATTTCCTTTAGCTGTATATCCTTCCCCTGTAAACCAGTTGTCGATATTATCACCTTTGTCCATAGACTCGTAAGGTAATTTTCCAGTTTCTTTATCACTTTCAAATCCTTTTAAAACATCTCCTTTTAAAGAACCGATGTATGCATAAAATTCTTTTGAAGCTGTTTCAACCTGGTGAGCAGTAACTGCAGCAGTTGCAAATTCTCCTTTTGCTTCAGAAGCTTTTTGATCTAAAGACATTAATAAACCAGCATTTGTTTGCTCTGAAGATGTATTAGCACTTTCAAATTTTTCATTCATTAAGCCAAAAGCAGATAATACTTCTTTTGACATATTCATTGCTAACATTGCGATGAAAACCAGATACATCAGGTTAATCATCTTCTGTCTAGGGGTTAATTTTCCTCCTGCCATTTTTTTCTAATTAGTTCTTATTAATAAATTTAATACAATAGTTAAAAACTAATTATCCTTTGTTACTCATTGCAGAAAGCATACCTCCGTAAACACTGTTCAAAGAAGCAATGTTTGCAGTCATTGATTGCATTTGTTCTTTTAATTTAGAAGCATTTTCAGCAATTTCGCTGTTTGCTTGTGCGTTTCTAGAAGCACTTTCTAATTGTACTTTGTATAAGCTATTTAATGATTCCATTTGTGCAGCAGCCATAGACATTTCTTCAGCATATTTCTTTTGTCCTGCAATAGAATCTACTGTTGGAGAAATTGCTTTTGCAGCTCCTTCGAAGTTTTTGATTGAATTTCCTAAACTTGACATTAATTCACCGTCAATTTTAGCTTCTTTTAACATTGTGTCTAATTTTTGAGACAACAATCCTTGGGCATCAGATGGAGTTTCAACTTTATCTGTTTTTTTTCTAGCTTGACCATTAGCTAATTCAGGGTAAACAAGAGTCCAATCTAACTCTGCATCTACTGGTTCAAAAGCAGAAAGTGCAAAGATTAATGCCTCAGTTACTAATCCAACTGAAAGCATCAATGTACCTGTTAATGGTCCAATTTCAAAGTGAGTAATTTTGAATAATGCTCCAATAATTACTACTGCCGCTCCCATACCATAAGCGAAATTCATTGCTTTTTTACTTAATAATGCCATAATACTTTTTTTTTAGGTTTTAATTTTAAATAGATTCGATTTGGTTATTGATATTAATTATAATTTACTTTTTTTTCTTCCCGCTTCCAGTTGTTTGGGTTCCCATGTAATCTTGTACAGTTCTGAAACCAATATAACTTCTTGCAGAATCAGCATATTCGTGATCACGAGTACTTACTTGTAGGAAGTAAGCAACGTCTTTCCAAGATCCACCACGAACAACTTTTCTCTGATTGTTTCCATCAATTACGTTAGGGTTCATTGTAGAAACATACTCATATGCATTTGGGTTGTAAGCTGAATCTGTCCACTCTGAAACGTTTCCTGCCATATTGTACAATCCATATCCGTTTGGCTCATAAGATTTAGCCTCAACAGTATATAAAGCTTCATCAGCAGCATAATCTCCTCTGTTTGGTTTAAAGTTTGCTAAGAAACAACCTCTGTCACTTTTAGTATAAGGACCTCCCCAAGGATAAGTAGCAGACTCCAGACCACCTCTTGCAGCATACTCCCATTCTGCCTCAGTTGGCAATCTGAAAGCATTAACTAAATCACGTCCTTTTTTCTTAGATTTGATATAGCTATTTTTATTTAAAGTTCTCCAAGCACAAAATGCTTTAGCTTGTTTCCATGTAACACCTACTACAGGATAATCTCCGTAAGCTTTATGCCAGAAATAATCATTGTGCATTGGTTCATTATATGAATAAGCGAAATCTTTAATCCAAACTGTAGTATCAGGATATACGCTAACTTGTTCAGTTTTAACGAAGTCTTTTCTTTTTCCTACTTTGGCCTTTGCAGCAGCCTGAATATCCATCCAAGAATAACGGAATTTCAATTTATTTACATCAATTGTTCTTAAACCATTATATGATTCTTCAATTGGCAAATACATAGAGTCCATTACCTCAGTATAATACTCATCTGGGTAAGCTTTAGTATCTTTAATTAACTTAACTTTCTTGTTTAATTTTCTTCCTGCATAAGGATCATCTTTTGTCCCTACACTATAGTAATTATCATACATATATTTATCATAAGCCGTCATTTTATCTGGCTCAGAATCATTAAATGCATAATCTGCGATGCTACCGCCTTTTTTACCTTTAGCATCACCTGTAGCTTTTTGCCCTGTTTCATCAGCTAAAATAGCTAAACGAACTCTCATTGTAGAGTCTTTTACCCACTCGACAAACTGGCGATATTCGCTATTTGTAATTTCGGTTTCATCCATATAAAACGAACGAACAGTTACCGATTTAGTTGGAGCATCCTCCACGTTAGCTAAATCAGCATCAGCCTTACCCATTATAAAAGATCCACCTGGAACCAAAGTCATTCCATAAGGTTTTTCAGGATGCCATTTTCCTCCTGTAACACCAACTAATTCACCTTTGTCTCCTGACTTACCACAGCCAATTACCAGTGTTAACATTGCTGCAAATGCAATAAACTTCTTCATATAAATTTGGATTATCTATTCATTATTATAAGTTCGTAAACGTATTTATTATTTATCTAAAAAACAATACTAGTTGCGAAATTTTTCACCGTTCAAAAATAATGTTAAATAAAATAAAAAAAAAATATTTTGTCGACAAACTAACTCAAAAAATCGACGTAAAACGTTAAAATTTATAATATGTAAATCTTGTCCTACTAATTTATCTTAACTCGATTTTTAAATTTTTAAAAAATTAAGATTTCTTCTGAAATTTCCCGCTATAATGCGTTTTTTCGTTGTGCTTTCCACCACCTTTCTGGCAATTCTTGATTACAAGCGCTCAAATATTCGTCGTACGAACACGGTAATAACGTATTTCTTTTTAATTTATTGTGACCATTTGACTCGAATGGGATCTCGATCCACCAACGATCTGTTTTGTCACTTTTGTAAAAAATAAGTTCTTCGTCTTCGAGCGGAACAATATATTTTAAATAGTTTGTTCTGCTTCCAAACGGATACTCTTTTGATCGGTAATGATAGCCCTCAATAAAGTACCAAACGATTTGTGCAATTATACCTGATTCCTGTGCTGTACTATTATGATTAAAAACTCCAAAAGAGGAAACTTTATCACTAATTCCGGCATATCTGGCCAAAGAACAAATCTCTTTTCCGTTGAAACCATTTGGCTCAAAAGACTTAATATTTCCTGAAGCTGAAGACTTTACCGAATTCAAATCAATACTAACCAAGTCAGCATCTCTAAAAACAGGTTCTGCCAAAGCTATATTATTTGATATTTCACCCAAACGATAGGCATCAAAGAATAGTTTTTCGATCAGATCAATTTCTTCCTGCGAGTTGTAATAAGTCTGATATCCTATATTACAATAGTTGAAAAGATTATTAGGCTCATCAATTATAATTTTAGTTAAAAAAGAATTAGCCGAAACTGTTTCATTTTCTTTACCAAAATCAAATTTATTATCTACAGAAACCATGTTCACCATTTGCTCTAAATCATCATAAGCACGATACAAAGCATAGGTCAAATCCTGCGAACCTCCCAGGACTATAGGAATCACTTTATTCTTAATTAAAGTAGAAGTTACTTTCTTTAATGCAAAATACGTATCCTCTACAGAGTCTCCAGCAAGTATGTCTCCTAAATCTGCAATAGAAGCATCCCAATTACCGGGAAACATGCTATAAATCTTTTTACGAACTGCCATAAGACTAACTTCATTAGCCATATCACTATTACGGCGGTCTTCTAAAACACCAACTATAGCAATACTTATTTTGCTAATATCCGGAAACTGATCCTGAGTATGCAAAACTATTTTGCTACCCAATTCTTGTGAAGACAACGAACTAATGAATTTTAAAATTCCGTCGTTAACTGGTTCTAGAAAATCAAATTCCATTTATTATTTCTTTTTAGCAGCTGGTTTTTTAGCTGGAGCTTTTTTAGTTGTTGTTGCTTTTTTTGCTGGTGCTTTCTTTGCCGGTGTCTTTTTGGCAATCATTTCCTGAACTTCGGCCAATGTCAATTTTGTAGCATCAACATCTTTACTTAATTCAATTTTGATTTTACCTTTTGTAATAACCGAGCGTCCCCAACGCGCTTTTTCAACCAAAATTCCTTCGTCTTCCCAATTGTGAAGCACTTTATCTATATTCTTTTGTAATTTATCTTCAATTAGTTCTTCGACATCTGCTTGTGATAAATTATCGAAATTGTATTTTTTGCTAACATTTACAAAAAGACCATTCCATTTAATGAATGGGCCAAAACGTCCCACACCTTTCTGAACACCTTCTCCTTTATAAACCGCGATTGGCGCATCAGCAATTGCTTTTTCATCAATTAATTCCTGTGCTCTTTCTTTTGAAACTCCAAGCGGATCTTCTCCTTTTGGCAACGAAATAAATACACTTCCGTGACGTACATAAGGCCCATAACGACCATTACTCACCTCTACTTCTTCTCCTTTATATTCACCTAAATTCTTAGGTAATAAAAATAAATTTAAAGCTTCTTCAAGTGTAATATTTCCAATATTTTGATCTGCCATTAAACTGGCAAACTTTTTATCTTCGTCATCTGCTTCTCCAATTTGAGCCATTGGTCCAAATTTTCCTAAACGAACAGAAACTTGTCTTCCTTCTGCATCTTTTCCAAGAATTCTTTCTCCGCTTTCACGTTCTGCATTAGCTTCAACCTCTTTTACATTTGGGTGAAATTTATTGTAGAATTCCTGCATCATAATTGCCCAGTCGATATTTCCTTCGGCAATTTCATCAAAATCCTGTTCTACTTTTGCAGTAAAATTATAATCTAAAATATTCCCAAAGTTCTTAACTAAGAAATCTGTAACAATAGTTCCGATATCTGTAGGAACTAACTTTCCTTTATCTGAACCTGTATTTTCTTTTAACAACTTCTCTCCTACCTTATCGGCTTGCAAAGTAAGTTGCGTATAATTACGTTCCTGACCTTCAAGAGTTCCTTTTTCAACATAATTTCTGTTGATAATAGTCGAAATTGTTGGTGCGTACGTAGACGGACGTCCAATTCCTAATTCTTCTAATTTCTTAACCAATGAAGCTTCTGTATAACGAGCCGGTGGTCTTGAATATCTTTCAGTCGCTGTGATATAGTTGTTAACTAATTTTTCGTTTACTTTTAGCGCAGGCAACATTCCTTCTTGTTCCTCTTCATCGTCATCATGACCTTCTAAGTAAACTTTTAAGAAACCCTCAAAAAGTAAAACTTCACCAGAAGCTGTAAAAACTTCATTGTGATTATTAGCTTCAATTTTTACATTTGTTCTTTCTAATTGTGCATCGCTCATTTGAGATGCCAATGTTCTCTTCCAGATCAAATCATACAAACGAGCCTGATCACGATCAATATTTACCGTGTGACGAGACATATCTGTTGGACGAATTGCCTCGTGCGCCTCTTGTGCTCCTTTGCTTTTGTTGGTAAAACTTCGAGGTTTTGAGAATTCTTTTCCGTATGATTTTATGATTTCAGCTTCAGCAGCACTCATTGCTTCAGCAGAAAGATTCACACTGTCCGTTCTCATATAAGTAATAAGTCCGGCTTCGTATAAACGCTGTGCAAGCTGCATTGTGATTCCAACCGGTAAATACAATTTTCTGGCTGCTTCTTGTTGCAATGTAGAAGTTGTAAAAGGTGCTGTTGGAGATTTTTTGGTAGGTTTAGTTTCTAAATCGGCTACCTTATATTGTGATCCGATGTTTTTATTTAAAAAATCTTCGGCTTCTTTTTTAGTATTGAAGTTCTTTGGTAATTTGGCTTTGAAAGTTTTCCCTGCCTCATTTACAAATTCTGCTACGATAGAATAACTCGCAACTGCATTAAAATTTTGTATTTCGCGTTCTCTCTCAACAATCAAACGAACTGAAACTGACTGAACACGTCCGGCAGAAAGTCCGCCTTTAATTTTTCTCCATAAAACAGGAGATAATTCATACCCCACTAAACGGTCTAAAACACGACGTGCTTGTTGTGCATTTACTAAATTATAATCAATTTCTCTTGGATTGTCGATTGCTTTAAGAATCGCTGACTTTGTAATTTCGTGAAAAACAATTCGCTTTGTTTTTTTAGTATCTAGTTTTAGTTCTTCCGCCAAGTGCCATGAAATAGCTTCTCCTTCGCGGTCCTCATCACTTGCTAACCAAACCATTTCGGCATTCTTAGATAGTGTTTTCAGCTTACTTACTAAAGCTTTTTTGTCTGGAGAAACTTCATATTTAGGCTTAAAACCATTTTCTACATCTACTCCTATTTCCTTTGATGGTAAATCGGCTATATGTCCATAACTTGACTCCACCTGAAAATCACTTCCTAGAAATTTCTCTATCGTTTTCGCCTTTGCAGGTGACTCCACTATTACTAAATTCTTTGCCATTGCTCTATTTTTCTGCAACAAAAGTATCTATTTTTTTTAAATATCAACCTCGTGAATGCATTTTTGAGTTATTTTAATATTATGTTTCTTAAAATTGCAGATTTATCTGTAATTGTTTCTATTATATATATAGGTATAACTTTTAATGGTTTATGTACGAGAAATATTCTTTTTTAAACCCTAAATTCCTAGCCCGGATTACAGTAAAAAGCCCGGAGTAAAAAACGCAAAAGTTTCTTGTTTTAAAAAAGCGACCAGCGGAAGCTCTTTTTAAAGCATTAGAAACTTTGCGTTTTTTATGAGGACTTGTAGCGGAAAGCCGGAAATAGCTTCTTAGAAAAAAATGGAGGGAAATTTAGCCGCAAAGTTCACAAAGTTTTACGCAAAGTTCACTAAGTTTTAATCTGAGCTGAAAATTTCAGGCGAAGTTCGCAAAGCTTTGAGAATCATTTTTAATCTTTTAATCTGTGGCTAGAAATATTGTAGATTATAGACTTTAGATTTTAGAATCTCATAGCAAATCTTAAAAAACTTGTTTTTCGCTACATTTCAACAATCTAAAATCTAAAGTCTAAAATCTAAAATTAAATTGTTAATTCTTTCTCTGCCATCTTGTCATATTGACTGCATTTACGTTATCTTTGCACTTTGAAATTATACAATGGAAAAGATTATTGAAGAAAGCAAACAGGGCGAAAGTCTTGTTTTAGAAAATAAACCTGAGAATACTAAAAAGCTTTTTATAGAAAGTTACGGTTGTGCGATGAATTTTTCGGACAGTGAAATTGTAGCTTCCATCTTGTCTGAAAACGGATTTAATACAACTCAAACTCTTGAAGACGCCGATTTGGTTTTGGTAAATACCTGCTCGATTCGAGATAAGGCTGAACAAACTATTCGTAAACGTCTGGAAAAATATAATGCCGTGAAACGTATTAACCCAAAGATGAAAGTGGGCGTTTTGGGCTGTATGGCTGAACGTTTGAAAAGTCAGTTTTTAGAGGAAGAAAAAATAGTTGATCTCGTTGTTGGACCTGATGCTTATAAAGATTTGCCTAATTTATTGGCAGAAGTTGAAGAAGGCCGCGACGCCATTAATGTAATTTTATCGAAAGAAGAAACTTACGGAGATATTTCACCAGTTCGTTTGATGAGTAACGGAATTACTGCTTTGGTTTCGATCACTCGTGGTTGCGATAATATGTGTACGTTTTGTGTTGTGCCTTTTACACGCGGACGTGAACGCAGTCGTGAACCTCAAAGTATTATGGGTGAGATTCAGGATTTATGGGATAAAGGTTTCAAGGAAATTACACTTTTGGGACAAAACGTTGACAGTTACCTTTGGTACGGCGGCGGTTTGAAAAAAGATTTTGAAAACGCCTCTGAAATGCAGAAAGCAACTGCGGTTGATTTTGATCAATTGCTTGAAATGGTTGCTGTAGGATTTCCTAAAATGCGTATTCGATTTTCGACTTCTAATCCGCAGGATATGCACGAAAGTGTGTTGCATGTTATTGCAAAACATCCTAATATCTGTAAACACATTCACTTACCGGTTCAATCCGGAAGTAACCGAATTTTAAAAGAGATGAATCGTTTGCATACACGTGAAGAATACATGACTTTGATTGATAAAATTAGAGCAATTATTCCGAATGCTTCGATTTCGCAAGATATGATTGCCGGTTTCCCAACAGAAACCGAAGAAGATCACCAGGATACAATGAGCTTAATGGAATATGTAAAGTATAATTTTGGTTATATGTATTCGTATTCTGAACGTCCGGGAACTTTGGCAGGAAGAAAAATGGAGGATGATGTTACCGAAGAAACCAAAGCCAGAAGATTGCAGGAAATTGTTGATTTACAGCAAAAACACGCTTGGTTCCGCAGTGAAGAATTCATAGGACAAACAGTTGAAGTTTTGATAGAAAAAGTTTCAAAAAAATCAACGGAAGAATTCTCAGGAAGAAACTCTCAAAGTATCACTGTAGTTTTCCCAAAGGAGAATTATAAAATTGGAGATTTTGTAAACGTGAAAATCACAAGCTGCACTTCAGGAACACTAAAAGGTGAAGCTGTTGGATTGAGCAGCATGAATTAATTTTTTTGCCACAGATTAAAAGGATTAAAATTATTTTTTATATTATTTTTCTTACTTTTAAATTTGTAATAAAAAACATTCATGCAGCACAATAGAGAAAAGGACACTTACAAGATTATTGGAATTTGTATGGAAGTACACCGAAATCTTGGACCAGGTCTATTAGAAGTAGTTTACAAAGATGCTTTAGAATTAGAATTTAAAGAAAATAATATTCCTTTTGAAAGAGAAAAGGAATATTTAATCGAATATAAAGGCAAAATTTTGCCTCATAAATTTTATGCAGACTTTGTTATTAACGAAGATATAATTTTAGAGGTAAAAGCAATAAAAGAATTTTCAAGTGAACACATTGCTCAGATTTTAAATTACATAAAACTATCCGATTCAGAAGTAGGATTGCTTGTCAATTTTCAAACAAAATCACTTCAATATAAAAGATATGTTTTATAATTTTAAAAAATCATTTTAATCCTTTTAATCTGTGGCAAAAGATAAAAAAAACAAATGGAAACAGTTCAAGCAATAAAACAGCGATTTGAGATTATTGGAAATGATCCAAAATTAAATCGCGCCATTGAAAAAGCCATTCAGGTTGCTCCTACTGATATTTCGGTAATGGTAACTGGGGAAAGTGGTGTTGGTAAAGAAAATATTCCAAGAATAATCCATTCGCTTTCGCACAGAAAGCATGGTAAATATATTGCCGTAAACTGCGGAGCAATTCCAGAGGGAACTATTGATAGTGAACTTTTTGGTCACGAAAAAGGCGCTTTTACAGGAGCTACAAGTACGCGTGAAGGTTATTTTGAAGTAGCCGATGGCGGAACTATTTTCCTGGATGAAGTTGGTGAATTACCATTAACAACCCAAGTTCGTTTGCTTCGTGTGCTTGAAAATGGTGAATTTATAAAAGTAGGTTCATCTCAGGTTCAGAAAACGAATGTTAGAATCGTAGCGGCAACAAACGTGAATTTATTTAATGCAATCGAAAAAGGTAAATTCCGTGAGGATTTGTACTATCGTCTGACTACTGTCGAAATTACTTTACCACCGTTACGCGAAAGAAACGAAGATATACATTTGTTGTTCAGAAAATTTGTCGCCGATTTTGCACATAAATACAAAATGCCGCCGTTAAAACTAGATGACGATGCGGTTCAGCTTTTGCAAAAATTCAGATGGAACGGTAACATTCGTCAGTTACGAAATGTAGCCGAGCAGATTTCGGTTTTAGAAACCAATCGTGATATTTCATTGGCTACTTTACAATCTTATCTTCCTACTACCGAAGGAAGTAATTTACCTTCTGTAATTAGCGATAAGAAAAGTGAAAGTGATTTTAGTACAGAAAGAGATATTTTGTACAAAGTACTTTTTGATATGAAAAGTGATTTGAATGACTTGAAGAAACTCACTTTAGAATTGATGAAAAACGGGACTTCAAAAGTGCAGGACATCAATCCGAATTTGATTCAGAAAATATATGGTTCTCAAGAAAATGAAAGCGAAATAGATTTTGAAGAAGAACCAAGAACTGCTGTCATGACACCTACAACCCGCGAGGAAAATTATCAAATGCAGGATGATAATTATTTATTTGCCGAAACAATTGAGGAAGAAGAAATTTTGCGTTTAGAACAAAAAGAAATCGAAATGATCAAAAAATCATTAGAAAAAAACAAAGGTAAACGAAAAGCCGCTGCAGATGAATTAGGTATTTCTGAACGAACTTTATATAGAAAAATTAAACAATTTGATTTGTAGTTTTGTCACAAAGACACGAAAACTCAAAAAAGTTTTCGACCAAAATGAATATCTTTGACCCAAGCGTTAGCAAACTGACGTAGCAATCCTTAAAATAAAAATGAAAAACTTAAAATATCTTTTAATTCTATTAATTGCGACAACTTTCAGCGGTTGCAATGTTTACAATTTTACAGGAACAGGAAAAATTGATGCTAAAACTTTTCAGGTTAACTTCTTTCAGAATAATGCTGATTTGGTTGAACCTGGAATCGACAGACAATTTACATTGGCGCTGCAGGATTTAATCATGGGTCAAACCAACTTAAACTTAGTTAGCAGCGGTGGAGATTTAGTTTATGAAGGAGAAATTGTAGATTACAGAACAACTCCTATGACGGCAACTGCAGATCCAGAGCATCCTGCGGCACAAAACCGTTTATCAATTCGTGTACAAGTTAGGTTTACCAATAAAAAGAAAGAAACTGACGATTTTGAAAAGTCATTTGAGTTTTACTATGACTTTCCCGGGGGAAATTTACCTACAGGAGCTATTTTAAATGAGGCTTTAAAAGTTATTTTTGAGAGAATTACTCAGGATGTCTTTAATGAGTCACTCGCAAAATGGTAATTTTTTTTTTTAATTGGTAAATCGTTAAATCGATTCGAACAATTAAACAAATAAACGGTTAAACAATAAAACGATTAAACAATACATAATGAACGTAACTGATTATACCTACTTAATGAACAAACCCGATGCTATTACAGAAAAGCAAGCGGATGCATTAGGAAGTGTTTTGAACGAATTCCCATATTTTCAAAGTGCGCGTGCATTGCGATTAAAAGGACTTTATGATCAAAACAGCTTTAAGTATAATTATGCTTTAAAAGTCGCAGCCGCTCATACAACTGATCGTTCTGTTTTGTTTGATTTTATAACATCAGAAACTTTTACTTCTATCCAAAGCGAATATTACGATCAAAAGCTGAAGGATCTTTTAAATATAACCGTTTTCGACAGCGAAATTGTATTAGCTGAAGAAAAGAAGAAATTAGCAGAAGTTCGTATTGATCCAATCGAGAAATCAATTTTAGACTCTATTAAAGAAGCAACAACTGTTACTTTTGAAAAACCTTCAATAATCGAAGAACCAAAAGCTGAGCCTGTTATTGAACAATCTATTTTAGATTCTTTTAAAGAAGTTACAACGATAACTTTTGAAGAGCCTCAAAAAATAGAAGAGATTAAAATCGAGCCAGTTAGTGAACTATCAATTTTAGATTCTTTTAAAGAAGTTACAACAGCAACTTTTGAAGAACCTCAAAAAATAGAAGAGATTAAAACCGAACTGCTTAGTGAGCAATCAATTTTAGATTCTTTTAAAGAAGTAACGACAGCTACTTTTGAAGAACCTCAAAAAATAGAGGAATTTAAAGTTGAGCCAATTAGTGAGTCATCAATTTTAGATTCTTTTAAAGAAGTTACAACAGCAACTTTTGACGAACCAATAAAAGTTGACGAACCAAAAGTTGATCCTATTGTTGATCCTATTATTGAAACGCCGGTTAAAATCGCAACTTCAACCTTCTTTGATGAAACAGTTGATGATGAAATTCCCGAAGTTCAAATTGATACAATTGAGAAACCAATCTTAAATTCTATTAAAGAAGCTTCAACAGTAGTTTTTGAAGAATCAAAAGAAATTGAAGAACCTAAAGAAGTCGAAGTTTCAGAAACGGTAAAAACTGCAGAAGAAAATCTGGAAATAGGAAAACCATTAGATTTTTCTGTTAACGAAAAACACTCTTTTCAGGAATGGCTGCAATTAGCAAGAACTGAACCTATCGACAGAACAGAAGAAGCACCAAAAGCTCCCGAAGAGGTAAAACAAATTGAAAAAACTGTTGAATCAAAAACTGTTGAATCAAAAGCTGTAGTCGAAGTAATTGACGAAGAGAAAAAGAAAAAAGCCGAAATAATCGATAAGTTTATTGAGACTAACCCGAAAATTTCTCCTATAAAGCAAGTTGCTATAAACACAACAGTACAGTTTGACATAAACCAAGAGGATAATTCCTACTTAATGACAGAGACTTTAGCCAGAGTATATTTGGAACAAAAGAAATATACAAAAGCAATACAGGCATATGAAATATTAATTTTGAAATATCCAGAAAAAATTAGTTTCTTTGCAGACCGTATTTCGGATATAAAGATTTTACAACAAAATAACAATAATAATTAAGCAATGAGCACATTTTCAATTTTTTTAGTTTTAATCACAATAGTTTGTTTTCTATTGATCGTAGTAATCATGGTTCAAAACCCTAAAGGAGGCGGATTGTCGTCTACTATCAGCGGAACTCAAATGTTAGGTGGAGTACAAAAAACAACTGACTTTTTAGATAAAAGTACCTGGACACTAGCTACTATTTTGATTGCTTTAATTTTACTTTCTAGCTTAAGCTTTTCAGGATCATTAAGTGATAATGACTCTAAAATTATTGAAAAAACTGAAGCTCCTGCTGCTAACACACCAGCTGCACCAGCTCAACAAACTCCTGCTCCGGCAGCACCTGCAGCAAAATAATAATTTTGAAATAAATATAAAATGCCAGCCTGTCAAAGCTGGCATTTTTTTTAAGAAATAATGTCAGTTTTAAGAGCATGGCACAATTTCTGAAAGTTTACAGAACATTAAAAAACGTATAACTTAATATAATATAAAATCATGGCTTTAAACATTAAACCGCTTTCAGACCGCGTACTTATTGAACCTGTTGCAGCTGAGACTAAAACTGCTTCAGGTATTTTTATTCCAGATACTGCCAAAGAAAAACCACAAAAAGGAACTGTTGTAGCTGTTGGAAACGGATCTAAAGATCATACTATGACTGTAAAAGTTGGTGATACAGTTTTGTATGGTAAATATGCCGGAACAGAATTGAAATTAGAGGGAACTGATTATTTGATCATGCGTGAGGATGATATCTTAGCAATAATCTAAATTGCTGTAAGCCGTAAGCTTTAAGCTATAAGCTTCAATAAAAGCCTATAGCCTACTGCCTAAAGCTTAAAGCCAACAAAAATGAGAGATTTTAAAAAATATGATATTTGGCAACTAAGTCATTCTTTTACTTTAGAAATCTATAAAATGACTTCTACGTTTCCAAAAGAAGAATTATATGGATTGACAAGTCAAATTAGAAGAGCTTCTTCATCAATTCCAACTAATATTAGCGAAGGATGCGGAAGAAATAGTGACAAAGAATTTAATCAATTTCTCAATATAGCTTTAGGTTCTGCCAATGAAACAGAATATCTTTTGATTTTAGCTAAAGATTTGCAATACCTTAATACTGAAATTGCCGAAAATCATATAGAAAAAATCAACAGCATAAAAAGCAAAATTTACAAATTAAAACAAATATTAGTTCAGCAATAGGCTGTAAGCAATAAGCTATAGGCTTCAACAAAATGTAAAGCTTACTACCTAAAGCAAAACAACAAAAAACAAATACTAATTTCGCAGTAGAAAAAAAGCTTAAAGCCTAAAGCCTACTGCCTAAAGCAAAAATTAAAATGGCAAAAGATATAAAATTTGATATTGAAGCACGTGACGGATTAAAACGTGGTGTTGATGCATTAGCAAATGCTGTAAAAGTAACTCTGGGACCAAAAGGTCGTAACGTAATTATTGGTAAATCATTTGGTGGACCAACGGTTACTAAAGATGGTGTTTCTGTTGCAAAAGAAATCGAATTAAAAGACCCATTAGAAAATATGGGTGCGCAAATGGTTAAAGAAGTTGCTTCTAAAACTAATGATTTAGCGGGTGACGGAACTACAACTGCTACAGTTTTAGCTCAGGCAATCGTAAAAGAAGGTTTGAAAAACGTAGCTGCGGGAGCAAATCCAATGGATTTGAAACGTGGTATCGATAAAGCTGTTGAAGCTATCGTTGCTGACTTGGCTAAACAAGCTAAAGTGGTTGGAAGTGATTCTGATAAAATCAAACAAATTGCTTCTATCTCTGCAAATAACGACGAAGTTATTGGTGAATTAATCGCTACTGCTTTCGCTAAAGTAGGAAAAGAAGGTGTTATTACTGTTGAAGAAGCTAAAGGAACTGACACTTTCGTGGATGTTGTTGAAGGTATGCAGTTTGACAGAGGATATCTTTCTCCTTACTTCGTAACAAACCCAGAGAAAATGGAAGTTGAATTAGACTCTCCATACATCTTATTATACGACAAAAAAGTTTCTTCTTTAAAAGAATTATTACCGGTTTTAGAACCAGTTGCACAATCAGGAAAACCATTATTAATTATTGCTGAGGATGTTGACGGAGAAGCTCTTTCAACTCTTGTAGTAAACAAATTAAGAGGTGCTCTTAAAATTGCTGCTGTAAAAGCTCCAGGTTTTGGAGACAGAAGAAAAGCAATGTTAGAAGATATCGCAATCTTAACTGGTGGAACTGTAATTTCTGAAGAAAGAGGATATACTCTTGAAAATACAACTATCGAAATGTTAGGAACTGCAAAAAGAGTTTCTATCGATAAAGACAACACTACAATTGTAAGTGGTGCTGGTGAAGCTGATATCATCAAAAACAGAGTAAACCAAATTAAAGGTCAGATGGAAACTACTACATCTGATTATGATAAAGAAAAATTGCAAGAGCGTTTAGCTAAATTAGCTGGCGGTGTTGCTGTTCTTTATGTTGGTGCTGCATCTGAAGTTGAAATGAAAGAGAAAAAAGACAGAGTTGATGATGCTTTACACGCAACTCGTGCAGCTGTTGAAGAAGGAATTGTTGCTGGTGGTGGTGTTGCTTTATTAAGAGCAAAAGCTGCTTTAGCTTCATTAAAAGCTGACAACGCTGACGAAGCAACCGGAATTCATATTGTAGCCCGTGCTATTGAATCTCCATTAAGAACTATTGTTGAAAATGCAGGTCTTGAAGGTTCTGTAATTGTAGCAAAAGTTGGTGAAGGTTCTGGTGATTTTGGATACAATGCAAAAACTGACGAATATGTAGATATGCTTAAAGCTGGAATTATTGATCCTAAAAAAGTAACTCGTGTTGCATTAGAAAATGCTGCTTCTGTTGCAGGAATGATCTTAACTACAGAGTGTGCATTAATTGATATTAAAGAAGAAAGCGCTGGCGGAATGCCAATGGGTGGCGGTATGCCAGGAATGATGTAATCGTTCTTTTCTTAAAACTTAAAACGCCAGATTTTTATTTGGCGTTTTTTTTTGCCACAGATTGCACGGATTAAAAAGATTATTTTTTTGCCACGAATTGCACAAATTTTCACGAATTATTTTTTCTAATCTTTGCGGATAAAAATTAGTGTTAATTTGTGACTCGAGCGATAGCGAATAGGCGAAGCAAATTCGTGGCAACCTTTTTTTATTTATAATTGTTTAACATTCTCTTTTTCATTTAAAAATCGTTTATCAGTAAATTTGCAGTTCTATTAAAATTTCAAAATGAGAAAATTTACAGCTCACTTATTATTTTTTACATTCTTACTTCTTACCGTTTTTTCATATTCTCAATCTAATAAAGACACTTATGTAGTTTTAGTTTCTATGGATGGTTTTCGTTGGGATTATGCCAAACATTTTAAACTTCAAAATCTAAATAAAATAGCCAAAGAAGGTGTTCATGCTAAATCTATGCGCCCCTCTTACCCAAGTAAAACTTTTCCAAATCATTATGCGATCGTGACCGGGCTTTATCCGGATCATCACGGAATTATAAATAATGTTTTTTATGATTCGGCTTTAAAGGAATCTTTTTCTTTATCTACAAAGGCTAAAAATGATTCACGCTTTTATGGTGGAAATCCCATTTGGAATGTAGCCGAACAACAAGGTGTAAAAAGTGCTTCTTTCTTCTGGCCGGGATCAGATACAGATAAAAAAAGACCTGGAATTTATAAAAATTACGACGATAAAATTCCGTACGGAAACAGAATTGACACTGTTGTAAAATGGTTAGAACTTCCTGAGAAACAACGTCCGCATTTGATTACTTTATATTTTGACGAACCAGATCATACAGGTCATGATTTTGGGCCACTTTCTCCCGAAAACGAAAAAATGGTTCATAAAATGGATTCCCTTATGGGACAATTATCATCTAAACTTGATCGATTATCCATCGGAAAACAAATTAATTTAATTATCGTTTCAGATCACGGAATGGCCGACATCAGTAATGATAAAAAAGTAGCTATTCTGGATTACCTAAAACCGGAATGGTTGGGTTATAAAGCTGTTATCAACCCAATTATGAGCCTCGAAGCAAAACCCGGTTATCAGGATTCTATCGCAAAAGCTTTAAAAAAAGTACCACATATCAAATTCTGGAAAGCAAGCGAAGTTCCTAAAAGATTTCATTTTGGAACAAATCCACGCGTTCATGATTTTGTTATTGAAGCCAAAAAAGGATATAGTTTAGTAAATAGCAAAACTCAAAACGTAAAAGGTGGAACTCATGGTTATGACAATAAACGAAAAGATATGCAGGCTATTTTCTACGCAAAAGGCCCGGCTTTTAAAGTAGATAAGAAAGTTGGTTCGTTTCAAAATGTTTCTGTTTATCCTTTAATTGCTCATATTTTAGGTTTGCAAATTGAAGAAGTTGACGGAAAGTTTAGTGAGGTAAAAAACATGCTAAAAAATTAGAAAATGTGTCAATTAGATAATTAGATAATGATTATGCGTTATCTAATTATCCAATTACGAAACCACTTTGTATGTTGGATCCTCAATAACATTCACCTTAATAACAGCATCTGCATTTTTAAGTAATATTCTGCAATCCGGACTTAGGTGTTTTAATTCTATTTCTTTATTTAAGTGATTGTATTTCTTAGTCAAATTATTCAACGCTTCAATTGCCGACATATCTGCTACACGGCTTTCTTTGAAATCAATAATCACATGATTTGGGTCATTAGCAATATCAAACTTTTCTGTAAAAGCGGTTATTGAACCAAAAAACAATGGGCCATAAATTTCGTAATGTTTCACTCCTGCTTCATCAATAAAATGTCGGGCACGGATTCTTTTGGCACTTTCCCAAGCAAAAACCAGAGCCGAGATAATCACACCAATCAAAACTGCCAAAGCTAAATTGTGCAATAAAATTGTAATCACCGCAACCAGAATTCCAACAAAAATGTCATGTTTAGGCATTTTGTTTATGACTTTGAAACTTGCCCACTCAAAAGTAGTAATTGCAACCATCATCATTACACCAACCAAAGCTGCCATTGGTAATTTCCCAATGACCGGCGCTCCAAAAAGTATGATTAATAAAATAGTCAAAGAAGCAATTATTCCAGAAAGTCGGGCTCTTGATCCGGCAGAAAGATTCACCAGAGTCTGAGCAATCATTGGGCAGCCTCCCATTCCGAAAAAGAAACCGTTTAAGATATTTGAACTTCCCTGTGCGATACATTCTCTATTACTATTACCTCTGGTTCCGGTAATTTCATCGACCAAATTCAGCGTAAGCAAACCTTCGGTCAAACCAACCGCAGCAACAATTACAGAGTACGGAAAAATCACTTTTAAAGACTCGAAAGAAAGAGGAATATTAGGAATATGAAACGGAGGAAATCCGCCTTGAACCGAAGCGATATCTTCAACTGTTTTGGTTTCAATATTAAATAAAAATACGATCGCAAACACCACTAAAATTGCCACCAAAGAAGCTGGAACCGTTTTTGTAAGTTTAGGAAGAAGCAAAACAATTGTAATCGTCAGCGCAACCAAAGCCAACATAATATACAAAGGAGTTCCTTGTAACCAGGAAACCTGCCCGTTTACCACAGTTTTAAATTGTTCCAGCTGTGACATAAAAATCACAACCGCCAGACCGTTTACAAAACCAAACATAACGGGCTGAGGAACTAATCTAATAAATTTCCCCAGTTTAAAAAGTCCGATACAAATTTGCACGATACCACCAAGGGCGACGGCTGCAAAAACATATTCTATTCCGTGAGATTTCATCAAAGCAATCAAAACAATAACGGTTGCTCCTGCTCCACCCGAAATCATTCCGGGTCTTCCACCAAAAATAGCAGTAACCAAACCGGCAATAAAAGCAGCATATAAACCAACCAAAGGTGGAAATCCAGCCAAAATAGCAAACGATAATGATTCAGGAATCATCGTCATTGCAACTGTTAAACCGGCTAAAATTTCATTTTTATAATTGACTTTTTGGGTAAAGTCAAAAAGTTGGAAGGCTTTTTTCATAAGAGCACAAATTTAGAAAAATTGCTAATTAGAAAATGTGGCAATTAGAAAATTTGATAATTAGATAATTATTATGCGTAGTCTATAAAATTTTCTAATTATCAAATTGCCGCATTATCTAATTATCTTTACTCTTTATCTTTACTCTAATTTTACACAAATATACCCAAGACAATTTACATAATTAATTATATGATTTGGTTCCAAATCAACCCCTTCGACTCTTAATATTTTATCACAGTCTTCTAAATCAAAGTTGATTTTACAATTGGGAAATTGGGCTTGAATAACAGCAATAACATAATTTTTGTCTTCTTCTTTTTGAACATTTGTTTTAAAAACTTCAACATTCATAATTGCTAATTTTAATATGGTTTAATCTAAAATCAAAAACTATTTTTAAAACGGATTGTGTGAAATCCAAAATCTATAATTCCATACGCATCTCCTTACTGATCAGATACATACTTAGTCGTTCATTTACCCTTTTCTGTTACACGTGTGTCTATAAATATTATTAACACCTCCTTAATCCGCAAACAACCTTTATCAAAGGCTATAAACTAAAATCAACAGCTTTTTTCTCCTTTTTAAAAACTTCAAAATCTTACTAACCCTAAATATTTTCTTCAAAAAAGTCTTTCCTAAAACAATTTTTCCTACATAAATAATTATATTCGCAAAGCCACTAATCGTTAAAAATTGTAGAAAATGACCATTTTCAAATTACTATTTAGAAAACCAGATGTAAAATGCCCCAGATGTCTGGGAAAAACTTTTGTTGATTGGGATGATATACGACGTTTAAATAGAGAATTAAAATGGGTACCGGCACCCTGTGCATATTGTCTTGGCTCCGGAAGAGTTTCTAAAGAAATGCTGTCAAAAGTTCCTGTAGACTATACTTACCTCACAATAGATTTACCGGAATCAGAAATGGAAAAAATAAAAGAAGGTCATGAAGAAACACTGGAAAAAGGAAGATTGCGTGAGCTTTTTTTAGACGATCTTATAAAATATGCCGATCATCACTACACAAACAATAAAATGGACGCTGTAAGTATTGCTGATTTATACCTAAGCACCGAAGATGAAAGTGCTTTATTTTCATTGGAAAGAAAAAATCTAATACAATTTGTTGAAAAAGTAATTGAATTAAAAAAAACTGAACTCAAATAATTCAGGTAATATTCTCTATTTTACTTCACAAGGTTCTCACCGTAAAAGCTGCGTAAATATATATTTATGATATTGCGATCTGCTAAAAACCCGTATAAATACGCATTGCCAAAACTTTATTAAGTGGTAAAATTGTCCTGAATAATTTTACTTTAAAATATAATTTTCCTTAACGGAAGATTATTTAAATGCTGTCATTTTTTTTGGAACAAACTAAGTGAGATTTTAACCTATAAAACGATTAAAATTTCACTTTTTTATATGCCTTTCTTTGAAAAGTTTTTCACTAAAATTGTGCATTAATCCTCACAGAAACTCCACAAAGCAATTCGTAATCCTTTGTTCAGGATTAAAAACTATTATTCTTGTTAATCTTTATATGTAGTAATCTTTTCTTCCGGATACATGATTTCTTTTTTCATGCTATTAATATTTTTCTTTCAAGCTTATTCTAACCTCAGTTTTTTTAAACTCTCAACCTACACATAATCACTATCAAGAAGATTTTAGTTTTTCTAATTCTTTAGAAAGAGCCTCAATCTTTTCATTTTTTAATGCTATAATTTCAAGTCTTGCCTCAGCCAATTCTTTATAATTAATATTAATTTCTATGTCTTGATTTTTCAACATAGAACCTTCGCCTGTTAAAAGCCAATTTCCATCAATATTCGGAAATTTTTTAATTAAATTCTGCACAGGAGTAATTCCCGCATTCGTTCTCATTTTACAGATTTCTGTAATCAAAGAAGCACTTACATTCAATTCTTCAGCAAAAGCTTTAGGGTTTCGTATTATTTTTTCTGATCTCAGATATTCATAAGTATCTAGAAACCTGCTAGTTACATCATTCATGTGAAATAATTTTACAGATTTTTGTATTTGTAAGTATTTTTATACAGAATTCTGTATATCTTTGCATAATTATTAGCGAACAAAGATAAAACTTTTTGTTATGACAATCGAACAAATTAAAGAGAAAACACTATACGGTGACTATACTTTGCTTGGTCATGTTATGGGAATTAATGCTCCGGCAGCAAAAATGAGATTTTTTCGCGGTGACGAAAAAGCAAAAAATGCTTTAATAAAAATTATATCAAATCGCGAGAAATTAATTAAAGAATTTCAAAGTAAAGAGACAAGGTCCGAAAAAAGCCCGTAGCAAGTAACCGGTTTACAATATTTAATTGATATATGTAAACAAAGGACGTGAAGGAATAACAGTAAAAAACAAAAAATTACAAATCCTGTTATACTAATATTTTAGATATTGTTTTTCTAAAATAAGAGCACTAAAACTGTAATACAGAAATATGTATTATTAAGAATATGAAAAGAATTAAAATTGAAAATATTAGGAAAATTAACTACGAATGAAAGATTTAGCAAACAAAGATTATTTTAAATCTTGCTAAAAAACACCTGACTAAAAAACCTCAATTACAAAAAAAGTAGTCATTTAAATATTTTTTAGATGATGCAGAACAATTATAAAAAAACTGGTTGTGTTTTCGATTGAAAAAATTAGAAAACAGATTCAGAAGGACTTTTGCATGCCTAATTTGTTTCAAAATTTGAAACAATAACCGGCAGCGAATTAATAAAAATACAGCCAAAATCAAAACCCTCAAATAGCAAACCACAAAGAATAAAAGTTTAAAAATCATTTAAAAGAATAAAAAAAATGAAAACAATGAAAATGAAAAAGATTACATGCATGCTGTTATTAATTCAGAGCGGATTTATGATGGCACAAAAAGAAACTGTTGTTACACCAAACGGTAAAAAAATACAAGTTAACACTAAAGTTAACAACGGGTTAAGTGATACTACTAATGGAGAAATCCAGTTAGGGGGAGATTTGTTAAAACCAACAAGCTTAATCACTACCTCAGATTATACATTTGCTATACAAGGTTTACAGGCAGGTGCTGCTACAGATAAAGTTTTAGTAGCCGATGCAAATGGGGTTTTAAAATGGATAGACAGAACTGCTTTTACAGGTGACAACTTAGGAAATCATACTGCTACTACTACACTTAACATGTCTAAACAGGCAATTGATAATATCTGGACAGCTTATTTTGCAGATCAGGTAGCTGCAAATGCTAATACTTATGGATTTTATAAAAATAACGGAACACTAGGGTTTTATAATAGCTTAAAAGGGGGAAATGATTTAATTATAAATGAAGCAACCAGAAAAACAACTGTAAATAATTTAGCGATTGCAACAAGTACAGATGGTACTGCCCCTGCAGCAGGTTATATTGCAACTTCAGCAGATGCAAGTGGTAATATTGTTTGGAAAGCTCCGGCTGCTACTAATGCAGCTATCAGATTAGTTTCAGGTTCTGCTACATTAACTGTTACTGATAATATTATAATTGTTGATGCAAGTTCTGCTGTCACAATTACGATTCCTCAGGCAGATACTGCTGCTAAAGGAAAGATCTACACCATTAAAAGAGTTGACAATTCAACAGCTGATGTTACTATAGATTTTGGTACAAGTAAAGTTGATAATGTTACAGATACAAAGATATTGGTAGGCAACGGGGTTTCATACCAAATTGCAAACTATAGCGCAAGTCAATGGTATACAATTTCAAGATTCTAATAAATAATCGAATTATTATCAGTTGCTTTTATAGCCACTAATTAAAAATAAGCATAATAGCTAATTATCGCCTCATGCAGTTTGCATACGAGCGAAATTATTAAAGATATAATTATGAAATCTTACTTAAAATTAATACTAATAGCAATTACATTGTATGGAGGAATTGCCTCTGCACAAGTAGGAATGACTGGTAATGCTCCTGATAAATCAGCAGCATTAGACATAAACGCAACAAACAAAGGAGTTTTGATACCGAATGTTAATTTACTAAGTCTTACAGACAAAGCAAGTATAACAGGAGGAAACCCAATAACAAGTTTAATGGTTTATAACACCAACACCTCATTAACATATGGAGAAGGTTACTATTATTGGGATGGTTCAAGCTGGCAAAAATTAGTACAGCCTGGAAATTCTGATAACTTAGGAAACCATACTGCCACACAAAATTTACAAATGGGGAGTAACTTAATTAGTAATCAAGGTACTGCTGGACAAGGATTAGGTTTTGACACTACAGGTAACGGAACTTTTAACCAAAAACTAAATGTAAAAAGTGTAGCAACTTCTGCTGCGGGAGATAAAACATTAAAAATTGGTTCAGATGGAGTCGTAAAAGCGGAGGTAGAAACTACAACAACAGCAGCGTCAGCAATATTTAAATACACTCTTACTAATGACATAACTTTTGATGCTAATTCTGGAAAAATTAAATTTAATAAAAAACTGATTGATAAATCTAATTTGGTTTCTGCGACAGTCAATAATTCAGGAAGTTACTCTGTATTTACTGCACCTAAAACAGGATTCTATTTTTTTTCGATAAATGTTTATCAATTTTGCGGGAGCTCTGGAGTTATGGCGACTCCGAAGATGTTTAATGCAAGAATTAGTTTGCGTAATGAAACCACGGGAGATATTTTAGCTAACAGTATAGAAAATTTATTAACTACTGCCCCTTACTATTGGGGTACACAAATTCTATATTCTACTGTTAAATTAAATTCAGGAGACAGGCTAAGTGTAGAATTCGCAAATAATTTTAATAATACGGGTTATACTAACAGAACCATGATAGCGGGAGATGGGCCACAACATCCTGAAATAACATTCTTTTCAGGGTTCTTTATTTCTGAATAATAATGGTAATATGATAAAATGAAATAATTTATACTAATACTCTTTTTTAGTAAACATTATACATTTTAACATTAAAATACTTAAAATATGAAATTAATATTTAAAATAATGTTTTGTCTGTTTTTTATAGCAGCAAACGTAGAGGCGCAAATTAGTACAATAAATAATAGCCCTGATAAATCAGCGGCATTAGATATTCGAATGCCTAAAAAAGGATTATTAATACCAAGGGTTAATCTGCAAAATGTTTCAGATAAAGCGAGTATTGCGGGTGGCAGTCCAGCGCAGGGCTTATGGGTATATAACACAAATACTTCTTTGCCTAATGGAACTGGATATTATTACTGGGAAAGCAGTTCGTGGAAAAAAATGGCAGATCTTACAGAAGCAAAGGACAATTTGGGAAACCATATTGCACAACAAAATTTAAAAATGGGAAACAACTACATCAATAATGATGGAGGAGCCAATGAAGGATTAAATTTTAATACAGCAGGAGATGCAACCTTTATGCAACAGTTAGCGATTAAAGATGTGCCAAGCGGTACTAAAGATGATAAAATTTTAACCGTCGGTACAGATGGATTGATCAAACAGCAAACTAAAACGGCTGCCAGTAGTACTGCAGTAGCTTTTTTTAAATACAGCATGTCTGCCGATAAGGATTACAGCACGGGTAATTCTAAAATAAAGTTTGATACTAAAAATATTGACAAATCAAATATAGTTGGTAGTGTGGTGGATAATTCAGGTGCTTATAGTGTTTTTAGAGCGCCTAAGGCAGGTTATTATTTTATTGAGTATAGCATTAGTCAAAGATGTCCCATTGAAGGTAACTCGATTGCGAAATCTGTAGTTGGTAATATTATGATAATAAAAGAACCTAGTTCAAACATTGCGATGGCACAGAATTATTATTATGCTAAAAACGCTACTACATTTTTAACTCAGACACTTGGTACTATTTTGTACTTAAACTTGGGAGATAAATTAAGTATACAGTTTGATAATGCTTTTGGTAAATCTTATGGAGCAACAGTAAACAATACCCGAATTGGTGGAAATCCTGATGGAAACGACGGAGCATCTTATTTCTCGGGTTATTTTATTAGCGATTAATTTTAAAAAATTATAAAATGAAAAATAGTATAAAAATATTTTTATTGTTGTTGCTTCTTCGTGCTAGTATTGGCTTTGCACAAGTTGGCATGAATAGTAATAATGCTGATAAATCTACAGCGCTGGAAATGACGAATAGTAATAAAGGATTATTGATGACGTCGGTTGCTTTAAGTAATACAACTGATGTTTCCGGAATTGTTGGCACTCCAGCTAATAGTTTACTTATTTATAATACAAATCCATCCATAACAGGAACCGGAGCAGCCGGTAGTGGATATTATTATTGGTCTGTATCACTTACCAGATGGAACAAGCTTGCCGTAGTGGCAGATGGTAGTGATAATTTAGGAAATCATAAAGCTACCCAGAATTTACAAATGGGCAGTAATTTGATAAGTAATGATGGTGCGGCTGGTAAAGGTTTGAGCTTTGGTGATTCTGGTGATGCGACTTTGTTAAAACAGTTAACTATTAAGAATATCCCCGTAAGTCTTAGTGGCGATAATGTACTGTCAATTAATTCAAATGGAGATATTAGACAGCTTACCCCTACGCAGGCAGGAGCAGCAAGTACAGCATTTTTTGATTATGGAGCATCTGGCGATATTTCATATTCCGGGAATTCCGGAAAAGTACTTTTTGATTCTAAATTAACCGATGTATCAAATACGGGTAGTTTGCTAATTGATAATAGTAAAGGATATACAATATTTACTGCGCCTGTAACAGGATATTATTCCTTTGGAGCCAGTGTTTATCAAGCATCAGCACAAGATGCAACAAGATCTGGCGGTGCAGCGACTTTTTTAATAAAATTAAATTTATATAATGAAACGAGCGATGCGAACGTAGCATCAACAGTAAGTAGAGTATATTCATCTTATGTATATTCTTCTACAAATCAATACATTATTACTACTTTAAAATTAAACGAAGGTGACAAACTGAGTTTAGGGTGGTCTAATAATTTTAATGAAATTTTAGGAACTACAGCCGGTACTATAATAAGAGGCAATGCAACAGCGAAGAATCTTACCTACTTTACAGGTCGATATATGGGTGCTGATGAATAGCTTGTATATATAGAATATTAGATTTAATAATGCAGATTTATATCTGTGCCCGTACCAACTGGAGAAACAAGTTACAATGGTTTGGCAGAAAAATAACTTCATGCCAAAATTATAATAAAAATGCTAATTATAAATAGCTGAAAATTTAGATTGTGCACTTCATACATGCATCATCTTTTTCCTCTCTAAGGGAAGGCAAAGTCGCAGAGATCTCCTCTTTGCGGCTTTTGTTTTTTTATTAAGGTCAGGATGACACTATTGCGAACAAACCCTTGAAACTTTGAACGTCTAAAGAAACCCCGTATAGATACGCATTGCTAAAACTTTATTTAGAGGTAAAATTGCAATAAATAATTTTACTTATAACATATAGTTTTCCTAAAGGAAAATTATTAAAATGCTGACTTTTTTTTTGGAACAATTAAGTGAGATTTCTAATCGATGCCAACGCTTAAAAATTTCACTTTTTTTATACTAACTGACAACTAACATTACAACTGTTTATCCATAATCTTTTCTTTTTCAGGAATGACAAGACAACTTAAGCAATATCCTTAAGTCCATCAGGAAATGGTCTGTAAGCATAATAATGCAGAACCTCTTCAATTGCTATTTTTAGTGCTTCATTTATCGGCAATAAAAGAACCCCCATTCTAAAGTCGATTTGCGATAATTGCATATAATAATCTGTAAAAACAGGAACGTATTTATCTTTGTTAATTGCTTTTTCTGCTAATGTGAAGTTTTCTTGTTGTTCTTCTTTTATTATTTTGCAAGTCGCTAATCTTAGTTTTCCAAATTTGTCGTTAGTTGCTCCATAACCAAAAAGACGACAAATTAATCCCCGGTAACGATAATTACTACAGCTTCCTTTATGATATTCTAAAACGGAAAGCGAACGATACAGGAAGCAATTTTTAGCAGAAATATGTCTTAACTCTTCTAAAGTTTCTTCGGCTTTGCCATTCAAAAATAAATGAAATGCCCACGGCAAAAATTCTAAAGGCGATGCATCTATATTAGGCGTAGAACAGCATTTGCCACAACCCGCGTTACAAAACAAATGTGTCTCTGATTTGAAAGTTGTAATTTCGATTTCAAGACGATCAAATAACGCTTCAACCAACCGAACCTTATCCTCTATTGCCATTTGTTTTTTTGTAAGGTAGGCTAATAAAAATGGCTCATGCTACGTTATACTTGTTTTTGTGAATAGTTTGGGGAAATCAAGTTTCAAGTTCCGGTCACCGTACAACCATAAAAAGAAAACCCTTAGAACCTTTGTACCTCAGAAACTCAGAGCCTTTTAAAAAAAACCTTTGTACCTTTGAGCCTCAGAAAAAATTTAAGCCCAAAAATCGATATGACACGAGAACATTATATTCCCTTCAACAAGGAATTCTTACTCGAACAACAAATAAATGCCTTTGCCGAAGATTCAAAAAAGGTTGATGAATTTAAAAAACTGTTTGATATTATCGAACATTATTTTCATTATGAAGCTTTTAATCTGAACCGGAATTTAAAACAAAACTATGCTTTGTTTGATCCCGATTTAAGCTTAAAAGAGCGAAAAGGATTTATAGGCAAAAGTGATTTTTCTATATTTAAAGAAACTTTACTTACTGTTTTAGAGCAGGGAAATTATACTCGCATCGATCAGGAAACTTTAGATAAAGCGTTTCAGGATTCCGATTTAATCGGCTTAAAACTTTCGATCGATTTTAATGCATTTCAGGACTACGAATTATATGTTCGCGGACATCACAAATCGAAAGAAAAAGTCAAGAAATATTTCTTTTGGAAAAAAGAAATCGAGATCGAATATTACGATCGTGTCCTTATTTATCTACATTACAATGATACCCATTTTCTGAAACAAAAGAAAGTCAAATTGGGTAAAATGCCAATTGAACCGGGATCTGTGGTTTTAAAAATCTTTAAACGAGTTCCTAAAAATGATATCGAGACAATTTTCCCAAATGCAATTCCAAGAATGTCAACTACAGACAAATTACTTTTGTGGGTTCCGGGTATTTTTGGTGGAATTTCGCTATTAAGTACAAAAGTAATTCCTGCTTTAATCAGCATGTCCAACGCTTATGAATCCGGCGAAACTATTAATTTATTAAACAGTAAAACGTCGCTCAATCAAGGTCTAATCGCACTCGGAATTTTGTCGCTTTATTTGTTTCGTCAATACAATAACTTTATCAATAAAAAGATTAAATATTCAAAAATACTTTCGGATAGTCTTTATTTTAAAAATCTAGGAAACAACAGCGGTGCTTTTTATTCGCTCTTAAACTCTTCTGAAGAAGAAGTGCTTAAGGAAACTATTCTGGCTTATACTTTTTTGTACAAAAGCGACAAACCTCTTACAGCAGAAGAATTAGATACTCAAATTGAATCCTGGTTCGAAACAAAACTAAATACTGATCTTGATTTTGATGTACAAGATGCTTTAGAGAAATTAAAAAACATTGGTCTTGGTATCGAAACCAATCAAAAATGGACGGTTCTCCCGCTTGACCAAGCATTAATTACAATTGACGATTTATGGGATAATGTTTTTGAGTATAATCTGAAGCAGGTTTTTTAATTTATTGAATGAGCTGAATAAATTAAATCAAGTAAAAACTCTTCTGCCTTTAGATCAACCTAAAAGAAATTTTATTAGATTTACGTATACCTAAATCCAAAAAAATGAGAACATTAGAGCAATGGTTTGAAGAATATGCAGTAAGTCATCAGAATCCGAAAAATAAAGCGATTCATTATGTTTGTGTGCCCGCAATTTACTTTTCTATTGTTGGATTATTAATGAGTATTCCCAGTGGTTTTATTGCCAATACTTTAAAACTAAATGCTCCAATTATTGAAAATTGGGCAGTTTTTGCACTCTTTTTTATTCTTATTTTTTATATCCGATTATCAATTGCGATGGCGTTTAAAATTGCCATTTTATCTGCAATTTGTTTGGTTGTGAATTATTATATCGGACAGGTTCTTCCACTATGGGCATTTTCAGTAGGTGTTTTTGTAATTGCCTGGATCGGACAATTTTACGGACATAATATTGAAGGCAAAAAACCTTCTTTCTTAAAAGATCTTCAGTTTTTAATGATTGGTCCGGCTTGGGTTGTAGAAAATTTGTTTTCCAGAAAATAAGCACTGATTAAGTGACCTGATTTTTAGTATTCTTTGCTACAACAAAAATCACTTACATATCGTTTGAATTATAAAACTCTAAATTATAGGCAATTATTAATTCAAAAGCTTTATTATGAACTAAAAATTCATACCAATTAAAAACATTTACAATCTCATTAAAAAAATGTCTTATTTTATTATGGCAATAACTTTTATTAGCTAATTATTTATGATTGTTTTTCTTACTTACATAAGTATAATTTAACACCAAATTCACTTATGAAAACAGTCATTAAAAACAGTCATTATTTTTTCTTACTCCTTGGATTAACTTTAGCCTTTACTTCTTGTGATAAAAATGATTCTGAAACCAACGTCCCTACTACACAATTTACTCCTACTGCAACGCTTGTTGTAAATAATGCAGAAGAAAGCATGCCCGTTTGGGTAAATGGTAACAAGGATTCTAAATGTATTATTCTGGCCGTTCACGGAGGTCCCGGATCTGATGTGTTAGATTTTAAAACTTATCAGGAAGGCATTGCATTCAAAAAAATAGAAGAAAAATGCCTTGTTGCCTATTGGCAGCAACGTGCCTCTGGTTAATCAATTGGTCCGGATAATAAAAAGTACTATACTATTGCACAATATGTAGATGATGCTGACAAAGTTGTAGATCAATTAAAAAAAGAGTATCCCGGAAAAAAAATTGTTTTACTAGGACATAGCTGGGGCGGAATGCTTTCTTCTTCTTACTTGAAAGATGCTGCACGAAGAGATAAAATTACCGCCTGGATATATGCTGCCGGTCTTCAAAATGGTACAACTATGCAAGAAACTACAATAGCAGATCTTAATACCGAAGCAGATGCTCGTATTGCAGCAGATCAAAACATAAATGAGTGGGAGATTGTAAAAAATGAATTGAGTGAAAATCCTTCTCTCGCTACAGCCAACAAATTTGCTTATTCAGTGACTAATATGATTCCTGAAGTTTTAATAAAAGTATCAAATACTACTGATTTTAAATTTACAACTAGAGCCATCAGCAGCAATGCAGCTCTTTTTGAAGAAATAACTAAAACGAATAATAATCCTGTTTTAAAAAATGTAACTATGCCTTGTTTAATACTTTGGGGCAAATATGATTTTGCAGTTTCGAAAACTTACGAAAAAGAATTTTTAGCTAATATAGCTTCTAAAAATGTTACAGCTATCGATTTTAATGCTTCAGGACATTATATGATGTTTCATGAACCGGAGCTTTTTGCAAAATCGGTTATTAATTTTACTACTGCGCTTTAAACTTTTGCTGAACCAAAATTATTGTTTTTCTATAAATGCAATAAACCGTTAAAAGTAAAAAACCTCAAAATCCGTAGATTTTGAGGTTTTTTTGTGACCGCCTTGGTTTAAAATTTGAGCCTTTTACTGAAGACTCTCATATTTTAAGTGAGCTTGCAGAGGCTTTAAAATAAAAGTATTTGATTTTTAAAATTTGTCTTAGCGTTAAATGGACCGGATCCAAATCTCTTTATTTAAAACTCGCGAGCATGGCGAGAGATTTAAATACCTCTCTCAATAGATCTAATTAATTATGTAATTGATTTTTGAGAGCGTACAGCTTACTCCTAAGATTTTTTAGCATTAGAGGATCAGAAACTTTACCTCTTACCTTAGTTAAAAAAATGGTTTCTCCGATAGTCATCTTTAGAGAATATCCTTGTTTGTTAAAGAGTTCCGAGATCAATTTTGAAGTTTGTAACATCGGATGAATTGATTTTAACATACTGAAGAAATAACCATTATTTCCATGAAAATATATAGGCAAAATAGGTACGTCTGCTTTGCTGATAATTTTCCCTACTACAGGATGCCATTCCGGATCTGTGATTTCGCTTGTCTTAAAATTAAAGGACGAAACTTCTCCAGCAGGAAATATTGCAACAGGAATACCTTCTCCTAAAGCTTTGAGCGTCATTTTTAATCCTGTAATACTTGCAGAATTTTGTACATTTTCAAATGGATTTACCGCAATAATGCATTTTTCAAGATTTGGAATTTCCTTTAATAAAAAATTTCCCATATACATTGTATCAGGACGTATTTTCGCAATTGTACTTAATAAAGCCAATGATTCGATACCTCCATACGGATGATTTGCAACAACGATAAATGCTCCTTCACGAGGAATATTTAGTAATTCGGCAGCATCAAATTGGACTTTCACACCAATTTTCATTAAGACATAATTAGCAAAATCGGCACCCTCGAGATTACCTGCCTCTTTTACAACAGCATTTAAATTGTTAATTTTCAACACTTTCATTAAATAAGAAGGTAATCCGGGAATAGGAATTTTAGAAAGGCCTGCAGCTTCAGAAAATTTTTCTTTGGATATCAATGTCATATGCTATAACTATTAAGGTTGAATTCGAAAACTAGTAAAAAACCAAAAGGAACAGAACTAGTAATGATTATTATTTATTAAGGAAATTTTGTTTATTATAACTTTATGACTCGAACTAGAATTCTGATTTATGAAAAGGAAAACTGGTCAATAATCCACATATTCTTTATTGCAATCACGGGTAAAGGTACTCGGATTTTATATGTGAACGTTGAATATCTAAATAAAACAATCATTGCATCATAAAAAAAGCCTGTAAACTCCTACGTTTACAGGCTTTTAAATATTTATGTGACCACGGAGGGGTTCGAACCCCCAACCCTCAGAGCCGAAATCTGATATTCTATCCAGTTGAACTACGTGGTCAAAATATTAAAATTCTAATTTTTTAAATTCCAAATTCCAATTTAAACTTGGAGTTTGGAATTTAAAAAATTAGAATTTAAACTAACAGTTTTTTTACAATTGCAGAGATCGTTTTTCCTTCAGCAGTTCCGCCTAATTGAGCAGATGCCAATCCCATAACTTTACCCATTGAAGCAATTCCTGAAGCTCCAGTCTCAGCAATGATTTTTGCTACTACTGCTTCTACTTCTTCTTCGCTTAATTGTGCCGGTAAAAATTTCTCGATTACAGCAACCTGAGCCAATTCTGGTTCAGCAAGATCAGGACGGTTTTGTTCTGTAAAAATTCTTGCACTTTCTTTACGGGTTTTAACTAATCTTTGAAGTAATTTAACTTCATCGTCTTCTGTTAATTCCTCTTTAGAACCTGAAGCTGTTGCTGCTAATAACATTTCAGATTTAATTGCTCTTAAAGCTTCTAATGCTACTGTATCTTTTGCTCTCATGGCTGTTTTAATTTCATCCATGATTAATGTTTGTAAACTCATTTTTTATTTTATTAAAATAAGCCTAAGCTCATTGATTTATATATCTATTTGAAATTTGTTCTCGACTAGTTTATCCTCAACGAAGCCAAACGGATTCAAGCTGACAATAAGATTCACTTTAAAAGTATATAAAAGAAGTCAAATTTTAAATTCTGTGCGAAGATAAAAAAAATAACCCGAAAATTAAATTCAATTCTCGGGTTATCCATATTTATTATGATTGCAAAATTAATCTACATTGTCATGCAAAAATGAATTGTTTGAACGCAATTGTAAATCGTTATTGCTATCTGTTCCAACTGATATTCTAGAACTGGTGTTATTTGATTGTGAATTAGACAAATCGATTCCTAATCTTTTATAAGCAGGCTCTTTTTCCAGTTCGTCAATTCTCGAAACATTATTATGGAATTTATAATTAAATTCTTTTAGTTTCTTTCTTCTTTCTTCAGCTCTTAAACGTAATGTCTCTTCAATTGTTAATTCCATTGGAGAAACATTTGATGTTGTTGAATAATCAGCATCAGTGGCAAAATCAACTCTTGGTTTCAAAGTGATGTTTAATTCCTCAGGAACTACATCTTCTACCACTTTTTCAACTGGTTTTGATGCCATTAAATCGTTTTCAACCTCCATATATTCTTCTAAAGAATATTTAATGATTCCGTTATCCGAAAGTTCTGTTACCGGTACAAATTGTACTGGATCATTTACTTTTATATTACGAGTCTCATTTGATAACTCGAATAAGATTTTAGTCTCTTGTTCAACAACAGGCTCTCTTTTAACTTCTGGCTCTGATCTGTAAAGAGGTAAATCAAATGAGAAGGTTGTTTGCTCTTCTCTTTCGAAAGTTCTTTGCTGAACAGGTTTTACTTCCTGAAAAGCTTGTACCTCAGGAGCTGCAGCTGTAATCGTAAAATCAATATCTGTAATTGGCGAAACGATTTCAAAAGTTACATCAAGGTTCTTGATAAACTCAGACATTACTACCAATTCTTCCTGATTGATCGATGGCGCAACCGGAGTAACCGGAGTTGGTATTACGGGAGCAACCGTATCCGTAAATGGTGTATCATCCATTAAATCAAAAACAATTTTTTCTTCTGATTTCGCAATAGGTGTCTCAGCGTTTAAATCAAAAGAAGTAACGGTTTTATTAGTTAAATTATGAACACTTCTTTGCTCATCTTCTAACGTATGAATAATTTTTTTAGGCTCTGTATTTACAATTTCATTTTGTTGTTCAACATCAAAACCTGTCGCAATAATAGTCACAGCAATAGCATCACCAAGAGTTTCGTCTTCACCAACTCCCATGATAATATTAGCATTATGACCTGCTTCTACCTGAATGTGATCATTGATTTCTCCAATCTCATCAAGTGTAATTTCGTTTGATCCAGAAACGATAAGCAACAATACGTTTTTGGCTCCTGTAATTTTGTTGTCGTTTAACAACGGAGAATCCAATGCCGAAACGATAGCATCTTTTGCTCTGTTCTCACCTGCAGCAACAGAAGATCCCATGATAGCTGTTCCACTGTTTGACAAAACAGTTTTAGCATCACGTAAATCGATATTTTGAGTATAGTGGTGCGTAATAACTTCGGCAATACCTCTGGAGGCTGTTGCCAAAACTTCATCCGCTTTAGAGAATCCGGCTTTAAAACCAAGATTTCCGTATACTTCTCTTAACTTATTATTATTAATTACAATTAACGAATCGACTTGCTTACGCAATTTCTCGATTCCTAAAAGCGCTTGTTCCTGACGAACTTTCCCCTCAAACTGAAATGGAATTGTTACAATACCAACGGTCAAAATTTCTCTCTCTTTTGCCAATTGTGCAATTACCGGAGCCGCACCAGTACCTGTTCCACCACCCATACCAGCGGTAATAAATACCATCTTAGTACCTCGGTCTAACATTTTTTCGATATCAGCGATGCTCTCAATAGCAGATTGCTGTCCTACATCAGGATTTGCTCCTGCTCCAAGACCTTCTGTTAAATTTACTCCTAACTGAATTTTGTTAGGTACCGAACTGTTCTGTAGTGCCTGTGAATCTGTATTACAAACGATAAAATCTACGCCTTTAATACCTTGTTTAAACATATGGTTGATAGCGTTACTACCACCTCCACCTACACCTATTACTTTGATAACATTTGATTGGTTTTTTGGTAAATCAAATGAAATGCTTCCAAATTCTGAGTTGCTCATCATCTTTTTGGTTTTTGAAATTCTTATTTAGTACATTTTTTACTCTTGACTTGGGGCCAATAGTAATCCTTTTCTCTTATTATTTTATTCTGCGTTGTCTAAAAAATCTTTGATTTTATCGACATATCGGTCAAAAAATGATCTTCTAATTTTTGTTTCTGTAGATTCTTCTTTAGACACATTATTTCTAATTTCCCTTGTCTCTTCAATAGTTTCTACTCTTTCAACGTAGTTTTCTTCTACTTCGTATCGTTGCTGAACAGGTTGTTGTGTCTGAGGCGGCACGTTTCTGTAAACCACTTTTGGCTGCTCATTCACAATCTCCATTCTAACAGCACTTTGCGTACTATTTTCGATACTATTCATTACTAATCCAACTGCGGTTGCAAATAACGGACTAGAAATTTCTTCACTTGAATTCCCTGCTAAATGCTCGTTTGGATATCCAATTCTGGTATCCATACCTGTAATGTACTCTACTAATTGTTTTATATGTTTTAGTTGAGCGCCACCACCTGTAAGAACGATTCCTGCAATTAATTTTTTACGAGGATCTTCGTGTCCATAAGCCTTAATTTCTGCAAAAACCTGCTCAACAATTTCCACAACACGTGCATGGATAATCTTAGATAAGTTTTTAAGCGAAATCTCTTTTGGCTCTCTTCCTCTTAAACCCGGAATAGAAACAATTTCATTGTCTTTATTTTCTCCCGGCCAAGCCGATCCGAATTTTATTTTTAAAAGCTCTGCTTGTTTTTCGATAATCGAACAGCCTTCTTTAATATCGTCTGTAATTACATTTCCTCCAAAAGGAATAACTGCTGTATGACGTATAATACCATCTTTAAAAATGGCTAAATCTGTTGTTCCACCACCAATATCAATTAAAGCAACACCTGCTTCTTTTTCTTCCTGACTTAAAACAGCGTCTGCAGATGCTAAAGGTTCTAATGTCAATCCCGACAATTCGATTCCTGAACTCTGAATACATCTTCCAACATTTCTGATCGAAGAAGCTTGCCCTACTACTACGTGAAAACTAGATTCCAGTCTTCCACCATACATTCCAATTGGTTCTTTAATTTCAGATTGCCCGTCGATTTTAAATTCTTGTGGCAAAACGTGAATAATTTCTTCACCCGGTAACATTGCCAGTTTATTTACCTGGTCAATCAAAAGCTGAATATCTTTTTCGCCAATTACTTCTTCCGGATTATTACGGCTGATGTAATCTGTATGCTGTATACTTCTTATGTGTTGTCCTGCGATACCAACAACCACATCTTTAATTTTATACCCTGAATTGTTTTCTGCTTCAAGTATTGCTTGTTGAATTGATTGAATGGTTTGCGTAATGTTGTTTACAACTCCTCTCGCAACTCCCAAACTTTTGGATTTACCAATACCCAAAATTTCCAACTTACCATACTCATTTTTCTTGCCTATCATGGCAACTATTTTGGTTGTTCCAATATCTAGACCTACTGCAATGTTATCTTTTTCCATTTTCTATTATTTTGTGCAAACTACTTGTTCCGTAAACCTAAGGTCAATTTTATTGTATTTGTATAACGAACTATCTAAAACTGCTTTTTGAAAAAACGCTTTATAGTTTCTAAATTTCTTATCAACATTCATCGTTCTGCCAAAATCGATGAAGTAATTATAATTTCGATTAAACATTTTTAGGCTGCCATTCGGCATAATTTGTATTGCAATGATGTTTTTTTTCAAAAACGCATCGTCATAAATTGTGCGAAATAAAGCAGCTAAATCTTCGTTATTTTTTTTATTTATTGCCCCCGAAACAAGAGGAACCCGCGCTGTAAAATTGTCAGATAAAGGCATTTTATTTCCCTCATAGTCAATATAAAAAGATTGATCACCATCATAAACTCGCGCTATTGGTGTCTTCTGTTTTACTACCGCTTTTAGAACGCCATCGATACTTACAAAAACGTCTGACTTCTCAATCATGTCTTGCGTATCAAGGCTTTTTTCTATCTTATTCAAATCTAACTCATCTTTTCGGATACTGGAAGCGTCTCTTTTATTTTCTATCAACAATTTATTAACCGTTTCTGGCTTCACAAAAAGCGTATTTTCACCTACAAAAACGACCATAGATTTCTTTAATTTTCGATCTCCATTTCGATGTTGAGCAAATGAATACAAAAAAAGTACGAGCCCTAAAATGAGAAATAATCGAATATTTGTCCAATTAAATATTTTCATTCAGCATCTTTTTAATTGACGGAACCATTTCTCCAATATCACCAGCTCCTATTGTTACAATTATTGGCGCATCACTGGCTTTGATCTCCGCTAATAAATCACTTTTTGCAACAATTTTTTTGTTCGAATTTGTCATTTTACCTAACAGCCAATCAGATGTAATGCCTTCCATCGGTAATTCGCGTGCAGGATAAATATCCATTAAAAACACTTCATCAAACTGAGACAAACTTTCGGCAAATCCGTCAGCAAAATCTCTTGTTCTGCTAAATAAATGTGGCTGAAAAATGGCCAAAACTTTACGATTTGGATACAATTCCCTAACCGCTTGATGTACAGCATTTATTTCTGTTGGATGATGTGCATAATCATCAATATAAACTAACTTTTCAGACTTTATCTGATAAGAAAAACGTCTTCTGATTCCGTTGAATGAAGCAATGGCTTTTGCAATAGAGTCGGTCGGGGTGCCGAAAGTCTTAGCCATTGCAATAGCCATCAATCCATTCATTAAATTGTGTTTCCCAGGCAATCCAAAATGCAAATCTTTCATGATTTCTGATGGTGTCTGCACATCAAACACATAACTTCCATCTTCTATACGAACATTGAACGCCTTATATACAGCATCTTCATTTATAGCACATTGCACACCTTCAAGCGGCAACTCTTTAGTTATAAAAAGATGATTTTTATCTTCTACTTTTGAAGCAAATTCTACAAACGAAGCCTCTATTGCATCACTTGTACCGTAAATATCCAAATGATCTGCATCCATTGAGGTAATACAGGCAATATTTGGATGCAAATGCAGGAACGAACGATCAAATTCATCTGCTTCTACTACTGTTACTGTTTTTCCGCTTCCAATTAAATTAGAATTGTAATTCTCTACAATTCCGCCCACAAAAGCAGTAACATCAGCACCACTTTCATACAAAATATGTCCTAAAATACTTGAAGTCGTAGTTTTTCCGTGCGTTCCCGCAACTGCAAAACAAAAAGTATCTTTTGTGATGATTCCTAAAACTTCAGCGCGTTTTTTAACCACGTATTCTCTTTCTACAAAATAGTTCCACTCAGAGTGTGTTTTTGGCACCGCAGGCGTAATAATCACCAATGTATTCTCCAAATAATAATTACTCGGAATCAAACTAATATTATCTTCAAAATGAATATCAATACCGCTTTCAATTAACTCATTTGTCAGCATTGATGGTGTTTTATCGTAACCTGAAACCTGTTTCCCTATATTTTTAAAATAGCGGGCCAGAGCACTCATTCCGATGCCTCCAATACCAATAAAATAAACGTTTTGTATTTGATTTAAATTCATTTCTTTTTGCTTTAGGCTTTAGGCACTATGCTTTAAGCACAGACCTTCAACTTTATGACTATTCTTTATATTACTTAATTAACTTCACAATCTCTGCAACGATATCTTGTGTCGCCTTTGGCTTTGCCAATTTTTTAATATTATCACTTAATTGTTTTTGCTTTCCAACATCTTTCAACAAAGCTTCAAAAACAATACTAAACTGACTTTCTAATTCTGATTCCTTCAATAAAAGAGCTCCTTTTGCATCTACAATTGCCTGCGCATTTTTTGTTTGATGATCTTCGGCTACATTTGGTGACGGAATAAAAATTACTGGTTTCCCCACAATACATAATTCTGAAACCGATGATGCTCCAGCACGTGAAATAATCACATCTGCGGCAGCATACACAAAATCCATTCTTTCAATAAAATCAACTACTTTTACATTTGGCTGATTGTATTTTTTATAATCTTCAAAATATAGTTTTCCGCATTGCCATATAATCTGAACGTTTTGCGAAAGAAAATTTTGCAGCTCTTTTTCAATTAACTGATTGATTCTTCTGGCTCCTAAACTTCCGCCCAGAACCAACAATGTTTTTTTATTCGGGTCTAAACCATAAAAAGCAATTGCTTCATCGTGTTTACTGTCAATATCTATTAAATCTTGACGAACCGGATTTCCTGTCAAAACAATTTTTTCTTTAGGAAAAAATCTTTCTAAATTTTCATAAGCTACACAAATCGCGTTTGCTTTTTTACTTAGCAGCTTATTTGTAATTCCCGGAAAAGAATTCTGTTCCTGAACCACAGTAGGAATTCCTGCTGAACCTGCTGCTTGTAATAACGGCCCGCTGGCAAAACCTCCTGTACCTATTACTACATTTGGCTTAAACTGTCTGATGATTCGTCTTGACTCTAACAAACTTTTTGCCAATTTTAACGGAAACATCAAATTTTGCAAAGTCAATTTTCTCTGCAAACCCGCAATCCAAAGACCTTTTATTTCGTAACCTGCCTGAGGCACTTTTTGCATTTCCATTTTATCTTTGGCACCTACAAAAAGAAATTCAGCATCAGGAAATTGTAATTTTAACTCATTTGCAATCGCAATTGCAGGATAAATATGTCCTCCGGTCCCACCTCCACTTAGTATGAATTTATACTTTGTCATATTTTTTAAAATTATAACGCTTTAAAAATTATCCTATTTCTAAGCTTTATTTAACACTGCATTCATTGGATTTCTGGAATTATCTTCAATTGAATACATTCCTTCTTCTTCGTATATTTTTTCGTCAGCCGGCAAATCTTCTTCTGATAATTCTTTATCAATTAATCTTTGAAGTGCTTCTTTACGTCTTTCTTTTTCTACTTGTTCTTCGGCAATTTCTTCCTCTTTTTTAGTCACGCTAATGATGATTCCGAGAGAGAAACAAGTCATCCAAATCGAACTACCTCCACTACTTATCAACGGAAGTGTTTGTCCTGTTACTGGTAATAATTCTACAGCAACCGCCATATTAATCATCGCCTGAAATATCATCGGGAATCCGAGACCGACGACGACGAGTTTTCCAAATATCGTATTTGCTTTATGCGATGCAATCACAAATCGGAACAATAACAATAAATACAAAACCAAGATTGCTATTCCTCCAACTAATCCGTATTCTTCAACAATAATAGCATATATAAAATCGGAAGATGATTGTGGCAAAAAGTTCTTCTGAACGCTTTTCCCCGGGCCTAATCCTCCTAATTTTCCAGATGCAATTGCAATCTTTGCTTTCTCAATTTGATAATCATCTTCATCCGGTTTATCAGTTGTAAAGTTCATAATACGACTTTCCCAGGTTGATACCCTGCTGAAGAATCTTGAGTCCGGAAATGCTTTTGCTACCAAAAGGAAAAATGCTAACATTGCAATTCCTGAACCAATGATAAAACCAATATATTTTAATGGATATTTACCAATAAACGTAAGCATCATAACCATTGAAAATATCAAGGCGGTAGTCGAAAAGTTAGCTGGCAAAATAAGTGCCAATGTTATAAAAACCGGCAACCAAAGTTGTATTAATGAAGCTTGAAATGGTTCATTTTCTTCTTTAGTTTTAGACAAATAGCGCGCTACAAATATGAATAATATACTGGCTGCCAAGGTCGAGGTTTGAAACGTAATACCAATAAACGGCACCTGAATCCAACGACTCGCATTTGCTCCTGCAATTACAGTTCCTTTAAGCAATGTATAAAGCAATAAAAACCAAACAATTGGCAAGGCTATTTTTGAGATTGCTCTGAAATAATGATACGGAACTCTGTGTACCCAATAAATAATCAGGAAACCAATACAAACGTGAGCCAGGTGTTTTACTAAATACCCAAGTGTATTTCCCGTTCCGTGTCCAATATATGCCAGATTACTACTCGCACTAAAAACTGGCATAAACGAAAATAGCGCTAATAAAGCCACGAATGACCATATTACTCTATCTCCTTTTAGTTTATTTACGAGCTCTTTCATTATTGTTTTGTTTCAGGTTTCTTTTGTTTCAAGTTTCAGGCGTCGAACATGAAACTTTAAACTATTTTCTACAAGTTATGTACCGCTTGCTTAAATTGTTTTCCACGATCTTCGTAGTTTTCGAATAAATCGAAACTTGCGCAGGCTGGTGACAATAAAACTGCATCTCCTTTTTCAGTTAAACGTTGTGCTGTTTTTACAGCGTCATTCATATTATTTACTTCAACCATGATATCAACAACATTACCAAAAGCTTCAATGATCTTGTGATTATCGATTCCTAAACAGATAATCGCTTTCACTTTTTCGCGAACTAATGACATCAATTCGTTATAATCATTTCCTTTATCAACTCCCCCAACAATCCAAACTGTTGGAACATTCATACTGTCTAAAGCAAAGAAAGTAGCATTTACATTTGTTGCTTTTGAATCATTGATATATTGTACGTTTTGAATTTTAAGTACTTTCTCTAAACGGTGTTCAACACCTTGAAAATTTGATAAACTTTCGCGAATTGTTGCATTTCTTATTTGCATCAATTTCGCTACCGAGCTTGCAGCCATTGCGTTTTTCATGTTATGTTTTCCTTCTAACGCAATGTGTTCTGTATCCATTGTAAACTCTTCTTGGTTGATCTTTATTTCCATTTTGTTGTTATTTATAGAAGCCCCTTCATCAAACTTTTTAGACAATGAAAAAGGAATTAATTTTGCTTTTGTTGTGTTATTTTTTAACCATTCTGTGATTGCCTCATCATCTGCATCGTAAATAAGATAATCGCCTTCGGTCTGATTCATTGTTATTCGAAACTTTGAATCGATGTATTTTTGATATTTATATTCGTACCGGTCTAAATGATCCGGGCTAATATTTGTAATAACAGCAATATCCGGTCTGTATTCAATTATTCCGTCAAGCTGAAAACTGCTTAACTCGAGCACATATGCATCAAATTTATTCTCAGCTACCTGCCAGGCAAAACTTTTTCCGATGTTTCCTCCTAAACCAACATTCAAACCTGCCGATTTTAGTAAATGATAGGTTAACATTGTTGTCGTTGTTTTACCATTACTTCCGGTAATTCCAACCGTTAAGGCTTCTGTATAAGGTTTTGCAAATTCAATCTCTGAAATCACTTTAATTCCAGCCGCAAAAAGTTTTTTTACAATGGGAGACTTCTCTGGAATTCCCGGACTTTTCATCACCACGTCGGCATTCAAAATCAGGTCTTCGGTATGTTGTTCTTCTTCCCAGGCAATTTTATTAATAATAAGAACTTCTTTGTAACTCTCTTTTATCTTTCCAAAATCCGATACAAAAACGTCATATCCCTTTTTCTTCCCCAGGATAGCAGTACCTACACCACTTTCTCCTCCTCCTAAAACTACCAATCTCATGTTATCTTAATTTTAAAGTAACAATTGATAATATGGCCAACATGATTGCAACAATCCAAAATCTGGTTACGATTTTGCTCTCATGATATCCCTTTTTTTGATAATGATGATGTAATGGCGACATCAGGAAAATTCTTCGGCCTTCGCCAAAACGTTTTTTAGTGAATTTAAAATAACTCACTTGCAAAACCACTGAAAAATTCTCTACTAAAAAGATTCCACACAATAACGGAATCAATAATTCTTTACGAACTGCAATTGCCAAAACTGCAATGATTCCTCCAATAGTTAAACTTCCTGTATCTCCCATAAAAACAGATGCGGGATAAGAGTTGTACCAAAGAAATCCAATCAGTGCCCCAACAAATGCAGATATAAATACGGTCATTTCCCCCGAATTAGGGATATACATAATATTTAGATAATTAGAGAAAATGATATTACCGGAAACAAACGTAAATATTCCGAGGGCTAAAACGGATACCGCCGAGGTTCCTGCCGCCAGACCATCAATACCGTCTGTTAAATTTGCTCCATTTGAAACCGCTGTAATAATAAATATAACAACCGGAATAAAAATTAACCAGGCCCATTTCTCATATCCTTCTCCTGTCCAAGCTAATAATTCAGCATAATCAAACTCATTATTTTTTACAAAAGGAATTGTTGTTGCTGTTGATTTCTCCTCAACAGGAGCAGGCGTAACTATTGCTGTATTTGCATTTTTTTGAGTTCCGATATAACCTGTATCGGTTCTTACTGTAACAGCCGGATTAAAATACAAAACGGTTCCAACAATAAGTCCTAAACCTACCTGACCAATAACTTTAAAAATTCCTTTAAGCCCTTCTTTATCTTTTTTGAATATTTTAATATAATCATCAATAAAACCAATTGTTCCCATCCAAAGCGTAGTCACAATAAGCAAAACGATATAAATATTATGCAAACGAGCAAACAACAAAACCGGTACAAGGGTTGCAAAAATGATAATCAATCCACCCATTGTTGGTGTTCCTGCTTTTTCATTTTGCCCCTGAAGACCTAACTCACGAACAGTTTCACCTACTTGCTGATTACGCAAAAAGTTAATAATTCTTTTTCCGTAAATCGTTGACAAAAGCAACGAAAGCATTAACGCTAAAGCTGATCTAAAAGTGATGTATTGAAAAACTCCTGTTCCCGGGATATCAAGTGTTTTGTCGAAATATTCAAATAAATAGTATAGCATATTTTTTATTTTTTAAATTCCAATTTAGAAATTCCAAATTCCAATCATAGTAGTGGTATTTGAACTTAAAAATTTACAGTTATTATTTTTTTAGTTGATCTAAGATTTCTTTTACAGTTTCCATATCATCAAAATGATGACGAACACCATTTATTTCCTGATAAGTTTCATGTCCTTTACCTGCAATTAGAATAATATCATTTGGCTGAGCCAATTGACAAGCTGTTTTAATTGCTTGTTTTCTATCGGTAATCCTCAACATCTTTTTATAATTATGAGCCTCAACTCCTTTTTCCATTTCATCTAAAATCACTTCAGGATCTTCGTTTCTTGGATTATCAGAAGTTAAAATTGCTTTATCACTAAGATCTGTAGCAATTTTTGCCATAATTGGTCTTTTGGTTTTATCTCTGTTTCCGCCACAACCTACAACTGTAATCAATTGTTCGTTTTTGGTACGGATATCATTAATCGTTTTTAATACATTATCCAAAGCGTCCGGTGTGTGTGCATAATCAACAATCACTGTAGTGTTTCCTTCAGAAACAATATATTGAAAACGACCTGAAACACTTTCTAAATCAGACAGTAAGCGCAACGCTTCAAGACTATCCATTCCTAATTCAATAGCAGTTCCGTAAATTGCCAAAACGTTATAAGCATTAAAAGTTCCGATAAGTTTTACCCAAACTTCACTGTCATTTACCTTTAGCAATAAACCTGATAATTGACTTTCTAATATTGTTGCTTTAAAATCAGCATACGATTTTAAGGCATAAGTAAATTTTCTGGCAACTGTATTTTGCAACATCACAGCTCCGTTTTTATCATCGATGTTTGATAACGCAAAAGCTGTTTTTGGCAATGAATCAAAAAACGATTTTTTTACATCTCTGTATTCTGCAAAAGTTGGATGATAATCTAAATGATCGTGTGAAAGATTTGTAAAAATCCCACCAACAAAATGCAAGGCTTCTGTTCTCTTTTGATGAATTCCATGTGAACTTACTTCCATAAAACAATGCGTCACTCCGGCTTCAATCATTTCATTCAAATAATGGTTGATTGTAATAGAATCCGGTGTTGTATGTGTTGCAGGATATTCGGCTTCATCTACCATGTTTTTTACAGTTGATAATAAACCAACTTTAAATCCTGCTTTTTTAAACAACTGATACAATAACGATGCAATTGTTGTTTTTCCGTTTGTACCTGTAACACCAACTAATTTTAGTTTTGCAGATGGATCTTCAAAATAATTAGCAGCCATAAAAGCCAAAGCTGTATTGGTATCTTTTACTTGTATATAGGTAATTCCTTTTTCTATATTCACTGGCAAAGTATCGCAAATAATCGCAATAGCTCCTAGCTCAATCGCTTTTTGGATATAATCATGGCCATTAGATAGTAATCCGCGAATTGCCACAAAAACATCATTCGCTTCAATTTTTCTTGAATCAAAATCAATTTTATGTATATCAATTTCTGTCGAACCTGTTACAGATTCGATAGCTACTTTGTATAATATGTCTTTAAGTATTTTCACGATAATTCTAATACGATTGTTGTGTTTTTACTAATATTTTGTCCAGCTTGTAAAGACTGTTTTTTTACTTTTCCTACTCCATTTACTTTTACTTTCAAACCTAAATTTTCCAGCAAAGCAATTGCGTCCATTCCCGGCATTCCTTTTAAATCCGGAATCTGATTTAATTTTTTATTTACCTCTACAGTATATTCATTATAGCTGTTTTCCTGTTTTGGAATTCTTGAATCCAGCTGTTTTATTTTATTTGTCGAAGGTGCGTCTGTAAATATTTTTTGGGCAATTCTCTTAAAAACCGGCCCGGCAACGTCTGCTCCATAATAATTATTATTAGCTGTATTTGGCTTATGAACCACTACAATACAGGAATATTTTGGATGATCAGCCGGAAAATATCCTACAAAAGATGAAGCATAATACATTCCTTCTCTTCCTGCTTTACCATAATTTACCATAGCTGTTCCTGTTTTTCCTGCCATCGAAAAATCTTTCGAATACAACTTAGACGCAGTTCCTTTTTTAACCACATTTTGCAAAACTGCTCTAACTTTTTTAAGCGTCTCAGGCGAACATATCTTTGGATTAATTACCTCTACATCAAACTTTTTAATCGTTTTATTCCATTCTTTAATTTCTGAAACAAATTGCGGTTTCACCATTACCCCATTATTCGCCACCGAATTATAAAAAGCTAAAGTCTGCATTGGTGTTACTGAAACTGAGTATCCAAAAGCCATCCACGGAAGTGAAATTCCTGACCAGCTTTTATCTCCTGGTTGAGGAATAATTGGCCTTCCTTCTCCTTTAAAATGCAATCCTAAAGGTTTATTCAAACCAAAACTTTTAATATGATCTACAAATTTTGAAGGATTACTTTTATAGTTTTCATAAACCGCCTGAACCATTACCGTATTTGACGAAAGTTCAAATCCGCGAGCTAAGGAAACTTTTCCGTAACCACCATTATGTGAATCACGCACAGATCTTCCATAATATTTAACCACGCCATTGTGACTATCATAAACCGTACTCGTATCCGCTACTTTATCTTCTAAAATCGACATTAAATCGACCAATTTAAAAGTCGATCCCGGCTCGTGAGATTCTGCTACAGCATAGTTTGTTGTCTCAATGTAAGACCCATCTTCCTGTCTTCCTAAATTCGAAATTGCTTTTACATAACCCGTTTCTGTTTCCATAACCACCACACAACCATGATCTGCTTCATAATCTTCCAATTGTTTCAACAAAGCGTGATGTGCAATATCCTGAATAAAAACATCTATGGTAGAAATTACATCATAACCATCAATTGGATCTACCTCATTTACATCTCGAATAGGTTTCCACTGGCCTTTTGCTATTTTTTGCTTTAGAATTTTTCCGTCTTTTCCGTTCAGATAATTTTTAAAAGCCCATTCAATTCCTTTTCCAACCTCAATTCCTGTGGCCGGATCAATTCGATCGTAACCAATTGTTCTTTCTGCAATTTTTCCTATCGGATGTTTTCTAACCGTTTCCTGCTCTATAATAATTCCGCCTTTAAAAGCACCTAATTTGAATAATGGAAAACCTTTAATTTTTACATATTCAGTATAACTCAAATTACGGGCAATCAAATAATAACGGTTTTTATTGGCTCTGGCTTTTCTTAATTCTTGTTCGTAATAACCTCCCGGTCTATCCAGAACAGTTGCCAACGAATCTGATAATGCTTTTACATATTTTTCAAAAGTTTCTGTTTTTGGCGCTTTAGCATCAAATCTAATTTCATAATTAGGAATCGATGTTGCTAATAAACTTCCATCAGCAGAATAAATATTTCCTTTGTTTGCCGGAATTACAAAATTTCTAACGGTACGCTGTTTTGCCAGTTTTCTGTAATAATCTCCTTCAACCCATTGAATATTGGTCAACTTAACAACAATAGCAATTGCCATCACAAAGATGAAAACTGCTACGAGGTAAATTCTGTAGGATATATGTTTATCGTCTACTGCCATATTCTTTTAAAGAAACTTTTTTCTTCTTCTTTTTTAACTTCTATTTTTACTGGAGGAACCGTTGATGGAAAAATCTGTTTTTCTAACATTTTATCCGATATCGTTGATTCCATTTTTAACTTCATTAATTCTGAACGTCGATCTACAAATTCTGATCTTAATTCTTTCACATCATTATTCAGCTTTGCAATTTCAAAAACCTTTTGTTCGTATCGTTGCGTATTTGCAATCATCAGAATAGCGAGCAGAATGATAAAAACAATGAATCTCCAGTTTTTTACTGCATCATCGTTAATCAGAAATCTTGCTTTTAATATGTCAAATACTCCACCTTTCATTTTCTACCTATATATTATATCTTCTCAGCAATTCTTAATTTTGCACTTCTTGCTCTATTGTTAATCTTAATTTCTGCATCATCAGGAACAATCAATTTCCCTATAGTTTTAAATGGAACTGAAAAGTTTCCATAAAAATCACGTTCTGGTTCTCCTTCAAACATTCCGTTTTTAATAAATCTTTTAACCAATCTGTCTTCTAAAGAATGATATGAGATTACTGAGAATCTTCCGCCCGGATTTAAAATTTCTAATGATTGCTCAATAAATTCTTTCAACACATCCATTTCCTGATTTACCTCAATACGAATGGCTTGATAAATCTGAGCTAATATTTTATTTTTAACTCTTTCAGGTAAATACCTTGCCAAAACTTCTTTTAATTCGTCTGTAGTTTTTATTGGCCTGTGTTCTCTGGCCTCTACAATTGTTCTGGCCAAAACCGGTGCATTCTTCAACTCCCCATAATCAAAAAAAACACGACGTAAATCCTGTTCTTCATATTCGTTAACCACACGATAAGCACTTAAATCATTTTTTTGACTCATCCGCATATCGAGTTCGGCATCAAATCTTGTTGAGAAACCTCGCTCCGGAACATCGAACTGATGTGATGAAACACCCAAATCAGCCAAAATTCCATCTACTCCTTTAACACCATGAAAACGCAAAAACCTTTTTATAAATCTAAAGTTCTCATTAATTAAGGTAAACCGTTCATCTGGTAATGCATTTGCCAACGCATCTTCATCCTGATCAAAAGCAAATAATTTTCCGTTTGGCCCTAACCTTCTCAAAATTTCTTTTGAATGCCCTCCGCCACCAAACGTAACATCTACATAAATGCCATCTGGTTTAATATTTAAACCATCAACTGTAGGATGAAGCAAAACCGGATTATGATATTCCATTGTCGTCGTCATTAATATTTCCCATTACTTCTTCGGCTAAATCTGCAAAATCCATATCTTCGCCACTTATTGATTTTTCATATAAATCCTTATCCCAAATTTCCACAATATTAACCGCAGATGAAAAAACGACATCTTTAGAAATACCTGAAAAAGCCACTAAATCCTTTGGCACCAATAACCTTCCTAATGCATCAATTTCTACTACTTTAACACCAGCAGTAAATCTTCGAATGAAGTCATTGTTCTTTTTTACAAAGCGATTAAGCTTGTTGATTTTTTGCATCATCAAGTCCCACTCGTCCATTGGATATAATTCTAAACACTGCTGAAAAACCGAGCGCTTCAAAACGAATCCGTTTTGAAGTGAAGAAGTCAATTGCTTTTTCAAAGGTGCAGGCATCATTAGCCTCCCTTTAGCATCGACTTTACACTCATATGTTCCGACAATTGTGTTCAAGAAAAATTCATTAATATGTTATAGGACAAAAATATAAAAAATATTACCACAATTTACCACAATGTACCACTTTGTTAATAAGTTTAACCACTTTACTACCACCGCTCCTAAAACGTAAACAATCAATACTTTAACTAATTATTAGTCAATTCCTGACAACGCTGATCAATCAAAAAAAATAGACATCATTTTTCTTAAAAAAATAACTATTATGCTAATTTCTTAACATTTGAACATTCTTGCAAAAACGCTTCTAAAACCTGATTTTTAATCACTTAGAAATCCTACTGAAATTATCTAGTTAAAAAACGGTATCAAAAATTCATTTTTATTTATTAAACCCTATATTTGTCCAAATTGAAATTGGCATTAAATTAAATGGACAAACACTACAAAAAAGAAGGCAAATACAGCTATTATGAAGCTGGAGAAGGAACTCCTATCGTGATTTTACATGGCTTAATGGGAGGCCTAAGTAACTTTGATGCTGTAGCAGAATATTTCCCAACGAAAGGATACAAAGTAGTTATCCCGGATTTGCCAATCTATACTCAAAGCATTTTAAAAACAAACGTAAAAAGCTTTGCCAAATACGTAAAAGATTTTATCACTTTTAAAGGTTTTGATCAGGTTATTTTATTAGGAAACTCACTTGGAGGACACATCGCCCTATATCACACCAAAATGTATCCTGAAAAAGTAGCCGGACTTGTAATCACCGGAAGTTCCGGACTTTACGAGAGCGCAATGGGAGACAGTTATCCAAAAAGAGGTGATTATGAATACATCAAAAAGAAAGCTGAAGCTGTATTTTATGATCCTGCAATTGCAACCCCTGAACTTATTGACGAAGTTTATGCAACCGTAAATGACCGCATCAAACTAATCAAAACTTTAACGATTGCCAAAAGTGCAATTCGTCATAATATGGCAAAAGATTTACCAAAAATGACAGTAGAAACCTGTATCATTTGGGGTAAAAATGATGCTGTAACACCCCCGAATGTTGCAGAAGAATTTGATAAATTATTGCCTAATTCAACTTTGTACTGGATAGACAAATGTGGACACGCTGCTATGATGGAACATCCTAAAGAATTTAATGTAATTCTTGAAGAATGGCTCGTTAAAAAGAATTTATAGCATCTAACTTTCGACTTTTAGGAGGTTTTAAAAACAAAAAACATGAAAATTACTACCGCCGAATTTATTATCAGTAATTCAGAAGTTGCAAAATGTCCACAGGATTTTTTGCCGGAATATGCTTTTATCGGCCGATCAAACGTAGGTAAGTCATCATTGATTAACATGCTTACCAATCATAAAAACCTAGCTAAAACTTCAGGAAGGCCAGGAAAAACTCAATTAATTAATCACTTTAAGATTAACAATAATTGGTTCCTTGTCGATTTACCTGGTTACGGTTATGCTAAAGTTTCTAAAAAGACTAAATCAGTTTTTCAGCAATTCATCACAGATTACTTTGAAACCAGAGAGCAATTAGTTTGCGCTTTTGTTTTGATTGATATTCGTCACGAAGCTCAGAATATAGACATTGAATTTATGTCGTATATGGGAGAAAGCGAGATTCCGTTTTGCATTATTTTTACTAAAGCAGATAAAATCAGTAAAACTAAAGTTGACTCACATATTGCAGCGTACAAGAAACAAATGTTTGCCAATAACTGGGAAGAAATGCCACATTATTTTGTGACTTCAGCTACAGAACAAACAGGAAAAGACGAAGTTTTAAATTATATTGATGAAGTAAATCAGGAAGTTTTTAAAAACAGCAATAAGTTTTAAATTCCAAATTTTAAAAATTCCAAATTCCAAACCTTCGACCTCGCTCAGGAGGACACGGAGTTTTAAAATAAAAAATCCCAAATTCCGATCTAAATTGGAATTTGGGATTTTTACTTTATTGGAATTTTCTACTATTTAGTAAGTTCCAATTTCTCTGCAAAATAATCACAGAAATCTTTCATTGTATCTGACATTTTTTCATCGTCTGTTGCACGTTTAAAAGTATCCGACATTGCTACTAATGTTTGATGAAAGAAAATTTTCATCTCATCTACCGGCATATCTTTTGTCCACAAATCAATACGCATGGTTTCTTTAGCTTTGCTATCCCAAATAGACAGCATTATTGCTTTTGCTTCTTCAGCTTCTACGCCACCATCTTGAGCAGACCATGTTAATTTTTCCGGAACACGGTTTTCATCTAATTCTATATTGAATCTAATTTCTGAGTTTATTGTATCTGACATTATTTCTTCGGTTTATATTTTGACTTTTCGAAAATTTCTTTTGGGTTTGTTTTTAATAATTCCGGCAACGTTACATTATTATTTTTCATGTACGATCGTACCATTTGCCAACCAATCCAGGCACCAACCCTCCCGGGAGTATCATTATCTATTTCTAAATAAAATTTAGAAAACGGAGCTGGTGTCATAAAACGCGTCTTTAATTTAGGGTCTTGACTATATAACATTTCACTTTCTATAAAATAGCGCCACATGTATGCTTCATTTTCCTCACACCATTTTATTTGTTCCGGCGTATATCCTATTTTTTCAGCATCTGAATATTCAGGCAAAAGTAAATCTTTTGCATACAATTGTTTTCCTTCAAAAATCATTTGAGAAAGCAAATCTTTATCCGGAGACGCAGGGATGTTTCTATAAGTAAAACTGGAAACTACATCTGGCATAATTTGTTTTTCTTCGAAGTTTTCCTTTAGATAATTCGGGAATTCATAAAACTTATGATTTTTACCCAAATACAATTCTAATGCAACAATTACCAGACTGTCTGCATAAATTGCTTTGGCATTATAATCCATTTCTCCAATTACTGTAATAACTTTTGGCGTTTTAGTTTTAGGAAAATAATATTTTACATGCTGAAAAAGCGCGTTGAACTCTTGGCGTACCGGCTCAAAATTGCTGTATTTTTTTTGCACTTCTTCATACACTTCTCTCCAAAGCGGATCCTGCATTTTCTTTAACCAAATATTATCGTCATTTCCTGCCGGAAAAAAGAAAGGATACTGTTTTTTTACTTTGGCTAAATCTTCAGGTTTAGTTTCAAAAAACACTTTATCAAAACGTTCAACCTTAATGTCAACCGGAATTTCTTCTACTGCTTTTTCAACCTTTGTTTTTTGGTCACAAGACAAAAAAAACAGGCACAGAACCACTGCAAAGCGATATGTTTTCATTTTATTTTAATTAGATTTGTGTTGCCTATATTTTAAATAAACGTTACTTAAAAATATTTGTGCAAATATACACCCCTGCATCTTAAAACTTGAATTATTATGGCTAAAAAAAGTACTATTCAGACAGAAAAAGTGAATAACCACATTGTAGAGTGGTTGAAAAATTATGCTAACAATGCAAAAGTAAATGGTTTTGTAATTGGAATTTCCGGCGGAGTTGACTCTGCGGTAACTTCTACATTATGTGCCCAAACCGGTTTGAAAGTTTTATGTGTAGAAATGCCAATTCACCAAGCTGAAAGTCAGGTTTCCAGAGGAAGAGAACATATTGAGCAATTAAAAAAACGTTTCCCGAATGTTTTAAATGTAGAAACAGATTTAACTGCCACTTTTGAAGCTTTTAAAAATTCTGTACCAAAAACAGATGACGAAGCAAAAGTAAACTTATCATTGGCTAATACCCGTGCTCGTTTACGAATGACTTCCTTATATTATTTGGCAGGAATTCACGGGTTATTAGTTGCCGGAACCGGAAACAAAGTTGAAGACTTTGGAGTAGGATTTTACACCAAATATGGAGACGGTGGAGTCGATTTAAGTCCAATTGCCGACTTAATGAAATCGGATGTTTATGCTCTTGGAGAATTTTTAACAATTCCGCACTCAATTTTAACAGCAGCACCAACCGATGGATTATTTGGAGATAATCGTACTGATGAGGATCAATTAGGAGCCAGTTATGACGAACTTGAATGGGCGATGTTGGCCGCAGAGTCAGGAAATACGCCAGCTGACCACAGTGGGAGAGAAAAATCAGTCTTTGAAATCTATAAACGTTTAAACACCAGCAACAAGCATAAAATGGATGCAATACCTGTTTGTATTATACCAAAAACGTTAAAATAAAACTTTTTAACATTTGCCTGCAATTAATTACAGAATTTATTTATTAATTTTACAGCTCCAAAAACATGAACAATTCTAAAAAAGGTAAAAATTATGATTAAAGTATGTCTTGCAGACAATCATCCTGTGACTCACTTTGGCGTTAAGTCTTATTTTAAAGACCACGATCAAATTTCAATTGTTGCCAACGTAGGCAATTTTTCAATGGTTAGAGATATTCTTCAAACGAAGGAGATTGACATCCTAATTCTAGATCTAGAGTTAGAAGGTCTTTCAAGTATCTTTGAAGTAAAATCTATCCTGAAAAACTTCCCAAAAACAAAAATTGTAATTTTTAGTGACCTCGCCGAACAAATGTATGCTCCAAATGCTATTAAAGCAGGAGTTTCCGGGTATGTGCACAAAACAGAAAAACTTGAAACTTTAGGTCTTTCTATTATTAAGGTGCATGAAGGAAAAATTATCATCAACGAAACTGTGCGTAAAAACATGGCTCTAATTGCTAAACAAAGCAAAAGCGAACGTTTGTACAGAAAACTGTCAAATCGCGAGATTGAAGTTTTGCGTTACTTGAGTGATGGTAAGAAAAACAATGAAATCTCTAAAATCTTAAATCTGAACGAAAAAACGATCAGTACTTACAAATTAAGATTATTGACTAAATTAAATGTTACTAATTTAGTAGATCTAGTTAACAAAGCAAAGACTTTAGAAATTATTTAATGGTATCTTGACATTACTCTTCCCAGTTTTTTCGAAAATGAATTAACTAGTTTTGAGTAATCCACCACCATCGATAAAAGCTCTGTATTATCTGAATTATCAGGTTGTATAGAGCTTTTTAATTCCTGGATAATTTTACCAACCAAAAACCAACGCATAGACATAACTGTTTCAGTTACATATTGTGCTATAGTTTCGTGTTTAGCTTTTGTAAAAATATTCTGTCCTTCCCAATCGTGAAGTGCCAATTTTTCATCTTCCATTAAAATATCGGTTACTTCCTGAGCAAAATCAGGCTGCAAACGCATTAAATATTGTTCGAGACTAAATTTTTCATTTTGGTTATAAAACCCAATTAAGTCTGTAAAAATATCACGGAACAAATAATTAGAAAGCTCTACCTCATCTTCCTGTAAACTCAAATAAATACGCTCGTATACTTTATACGCTCTCATTTCAGAGACCATTACAACTTCACCTTCATCATTATTTTTTAGAAACACATCTTCAAATTGTTCTGTTTTATCACCGTAAAGCAATAAAATTTCAATTACTTTTCGTTCTAAAATGTTCAGGATATCAACTTTCTCTGTCGGCTCACTTGTTGGGTACCCAGGTTCACCCGGATAATCCTCTGGTGGCCCAAATCTGGGATCTTCCGGATCTCCTCCTGAATATCCAGTATTTTTTGGGGTTTGATTTCTATGAACTTCAAAAGGTTTTTGTTCCTGCTTTTGCTTTTTGTTAGCTTCTGTAAGATCTTTTTGAATTAACTGAGCCAAAGTACTCACCAAAACCTGCTCAGAAATATCCATAATTCTGGCACATTCCTGAGTATATACTTCACGTTGAATACGATCTGGAATTTTCGAAATACTAACAACCATATCGCGAATCAAATCGGCTTTTTTTATAGGATCGTTTTTAGCATCTTTCATTAAAAGCGATGCTTTAAACTGTATAAAATCTTTACTGTTTTCTTCTAAATAATTAACAAGATCGTCATGAGAATATTTTCGGGCAAAACTATCAGGGTCTTCTCCGTCAGGAAAAGCACAAACCCTTACGTTCATCCCTTCTTCCAGAATCAAATCGATTCCTCGAATAGAAGCACGTAAACCTGCAGCATCCCCATCAAAAAGTACTGTAATATTTCTTGTCAGACGATTAACCAAACGAATCTGATCTGGTGTTAAAGCTGTTCCTGAAGAAGCTACAACATTCTCGATTCCGGCTTGATTAAACTGAATTACATCTGTATAACCTTCAACCAAATAGCAATTATTTTGTTTTGCAATAGCTTGCTTGGCCTGAAAAATTCCGTAAAGCACTTTACTTTTATGGTAAATATCACTTTCTGGCGAGTTTAGGTATTTTGCTGCTTTTTTATCATTCGTTAAAATACGTCCTCCAAATCCCAAAACACGGCCCGACATACTTTGTATCGGAAACATAACACGGCCTTTGAAACGGTCAAAAGGGCGATCTTCTCTCGCAATTGTTAAACCGGTACTTTCAAGAAATTCCAGCTTATATCCTTTACCCAAAGCTTCTTTGGTAAGGGCATCCCAGGTTTCCGGCGAATATCCTAAATCAAATTTTTTAATTGTTTCATTTGTAAAACCTCTTTCCTTAAAGTACGAAAGTCCAATTGCTTTTCCTTCTTCTGAATTTAAAAGTGTTTTATGAAAATAATCTTTTGCAAACTCCGAAACCAGATACATACTTTCGCGAACATCCGTCATGGCTTTTTCAGCATCCGATTGTTCTGTTTCTTCGATCTCGATATTATATTTTCTGGCCAAGTATCGAATGGCTTCCGGATAGGTAAATTGGGAGTGCTCCATTAAAAACTTAACAGAATTCCCTCCTTTTCCGGTACTAAAATCTTTCCAGATTCCTTTTGCGGGCGATACCATGAACGACGGAGAGCGCTCATCTGAGAACGGACTCAAACCTTTAAAATTACTTCCTGCACGTTTTAAATTAACAAAATCACCAATAACCTCCTCTACTCGAGCAGTTTCAAAAACAGTATCAATCGTGGTTTGTGAAATCAAAACGTAAAATATTTTAAAAATTTGAAGTCTGTAAAAGTACACAAATCCATCTTGAATTTTGATGATTTCAAATAAAAAAAGTGCTTCTTTCAAAGCACTTTTTCCACTAACTAATCGACTGTATTCTTAATTTAAATCAAGTCTTAATCCTAGCGAAATATTATTTTCTTTCACTAAATTATTTTGAAACAGCGGATTCAAATCATATTTCATATACAAACTCAATTCCTTATAACCTATATAAGAACTCAATCCGTAAATAAAATTATTTACATTATAATCTCCTTTTATTCTCGTTTTATAATCTAAATCATCTTGGTTGTATTTAAGAATTTGTTTTGATTTTACATTGATTCCTGCATAACCTCCAATTCCAAAACGGAAACTTTGATGCGTTTTAAAATAGGTTTTTCCGTTAACTACTTTAGGCTTAGAAAAATCAAACTCTAAATGAACCGGCGCCACGAGATAAACATTTCTAAAGCGAGATTCATCAAGATTTATAGCATTTGTCTGCAGTACCGTTTGATTTCCGTTTACAACAAAATTGCGATTGTCTGTTGGACGAATATTATTATACATTAATGAAAGTCCATATTTGGCATGTAATAAATTGTCGTTTTTCATTAATCTCGAATTATAAGTAAAACCCCATTCATAAAAATGTGAACCTATAAAACTGTAGTTCGAATCCTGAAGTTTTCCGTCGACCATTATATTGTTCAAACCCGCCGCAAACACGAACTGCGAAGTGGTTCTTTTCTCACCATGAATAGAATCTTTTCTTTTTTTATTATTCCAGTCGTTTTTATCCCAGTAAATAACAATCTTACCTTTCTTTATTGAATCCTGCTCTTTTATTTTTCCATCGACCTTTTGCTGCACCAAATCATTAAGTTCATTTTGTGCCATTGTCACTTTCTCTTCGATAATTACAGCTCTGGCTTCTGCTAATTCTTTTTTGCGTTTATCAGCTTGCTCCTGCGTAATTTTTCCTTCAGATAACTGAACATTTACGGCTTCAACTTCTTGTTTTAAAGTTTCTTTTTCTTCTTTTGTTATCTTTTCTATTTTATTGGCAATTTGTCTTGCTCTTGATTCAAAAGTTTCCTGCCCAAGCACTTTGCTGACAAATAGAAAAATGAGGACAACGAGATAAAGGGTAAAATTTTTCATGATTGATTGATTTTTTAAAATGATTGTGATTGATTGACTGATGATTTAATTATTAATTGTGAATTGTAAATGGTAAATTCTTTATTCCATCTCCATCGGGTTAAAACCCGACGCTACAATATGGATCATTCCTCCGGAATTAAAAATCTACATTCTTATTTCTTTCTTCTATGATCTTAATTCTCTACTCTTGCTGATTTCGATTTGCCAAAGCCACTTTTACCGTTTGGTAATTTTTATTGACTTTTGTAATTACTTTTTCTCTAAAAGAAAGCTCTAATTCACCATCGACCTGATTTAATAAATCGTTGGCATTTACTTTAATTTTTGCTTTCGATTTAACCGAATTTTGTGCAACTACATTTTTTTCGGCTGAATCCAACAACTGATCTACTGTTTCTTTTTTAGAAATTTCGACAATTGGATTTTCATTTTTGATTGATTGTTTTTCTTGATTGTTTTTGATGATTGAAGACTCCGCTATTTGATTTTTTTCATTTTTTGTGGTTTTATTTAGTTTTATTTTTAAAGGATCAGGATGATTTTTTCTTTCTTTATTCGAAATTTGAATTGCTGTTTTTTCTGAAACTGCCACTTCTTCTTTAACAGAATTCTTTACATTTAAAATTGGTTTTTCAACCGAATCTTTCTTTGTGTTTTCTTCTATAACAACATTGTTTTTAGGGGTTTCGATTGCGCTTTTCTTCTGATTAAAAAAGAAAGTTCCAACTAGTAAAAACCCAACAATACTTGCTGCTATATAAAGCCATCTATTTTTTTTCTTCGGTTTCTTATTTTCGGCAACACTCAACATTGCATCTAATCTGTCCCAGGCTTTATCGCTTGGTTCAATCGTGCGTTGATTTAATTTTTCACGGAAATCCTTTTCAAAATTATTCGGTTCCATTATCTTGTTTTTTTAATGTATTAATTTGTGTTTGCAGCATTTTTCTAGCGTGCGATAATTGCGATTTCGATGTTCCTTCATTAATTCCTAACATCTTGGCAATTTCATTATGTTTATATCCTTCTATGGCGTATAAATTAAAAATCATTTTGTAACCGTCCGGTAAAGCGTCTATTAAAAACTGAATCTGATCTGTCGAAAATTTACTGTCAATTGCATTAAAACTTTCTTCGACATAGATCTCATCTTCGGTAAACTTTACTTTTTTATGAACTCTTAAATAAGAGATACATTCGTTGATCATAATCCTGCGAATCCAACCTTCAAAACTTCCTTTGTGCTCAAACTTATTTAAGTTGGTAAATACTTTCATGAAAGCGGTTATCATTACATCTTCGGCCAATTGAATGTCTTTAATATATTGTCGGCAAACACTTAACATCTTTGGTGAAAACCGACTATATATTTGCTGTTGCGCTTGCCGATTATTTTCGACAGCCAACTTTATAATTTCGGTTTCTTCTTGATGTAAATGAATAATTTTCATTAATAAGCTTTCGGTTTTGGTTTTAGAAACAGACTTCTATTAGCATAGACGAGTGAAGTTTTAAAATGGTTGCATCAGCTATGAAAAAATTTCAATAAAAAAAATCCAAATTCCAATTAAACACACCAAAATACTTGATTTACAAACAAGTAAGCCAATTGTCTAATTAATAAATTTTCTAATTATCTAATTAAAAAAATTATTTCTTTCTCTCAATAACGTAGTTAACCATTAAAATAAGGGCGTCTTTGAACTCAGAATCTGAAAAATTCTCTAAAAGTAAAAGTGCTTCTTGCTGGAATTCGACCATTTTATTTTCGGCGTAAGCCAAACCATTATTATCTTTTACAAAAGCAATAACTTCTTTGACGCGCTTTTTGTCTTTGTTGTGGTTTTTGATGGAGTTTATCAACCACTTTTTTTCTTGCGGAGTACAAGTATTTAAAACGTGAATTAAAGGCAAAGTCATTTTTTGCTCTTTAATATCAATTCCTGTAGGTTTACCAATAGCTTCTTCGCTATAATCGAATAAGTCGTCTTTTATTTGAAAAGCCATTCCGATAAGCTCACCAAACATGCGCATATTCTCAACCTGCACATCATCTTCAATTACCGATTTTGCACCAAGAGCACAACAGGCTGCAATAAGTGTTGCTGTTTTCTTTCGGATGATTTCGTAATAAACATCTTCAGTAATATCTAATCTTCTCGCTTTTTCTATTTGAAGTAATTCACCTTCACTCATTTCACGAACTGCGACCGAAATGATTCGGAGTAAATCAAAATCGCCATTATCAATAGAAAGCAATAATCCTTTTGAAAGTAAATAATCCCCAACCAAAACGGCAATTTTATTTTTCCAAAGTGCATTGATAGAGAAAAATCCGCGGCGGCGATTACTATCATCCACTACGTCATCATGTACTAAAGTTGCGGTATGAATAAGCTCAATTACAGATGCACCACGATACGTTCGCTCGTTTACAATACCACCTGAAACCATTTTAGCAGTTAGAAAAACAAACATCGGACGCATTTGTTTTCCTTTTCTATTCACTATATAATAGGTAATACGGTTCAGTAAAGCCACCTTTGAGGTCATCGATTCATGGAACTTTTTTTCAAAAAGTTCCATCTCGTTAAAGATGGGCTGTTTTATTTGAGAAGTAATATTCATTTCGATTCCAAATATACTATTTTAAATAAAAAAACGTTGTCTATTTTAAGTTAGTATAATAATAATTTATGCATTAACTAAAAAAACTCTACCAAGAACGTTTTTTATAAAGCCTAATTTGAATTCATTTTTTTAAAGTAACCCCCTTAAACTATTTACTATGAAAACAAAAGTTTTATTTATTGGAACATTAGTCGCTTTATCTTTTTTTGTTAGTTGTAATTCTGATGAAAAAACAAATGGCGGAACTACTGCAGCAATTTCTAACAATGAAATTATTACTACTTCTAAAATTGATGCCTCAATTGAAGATGTGACTAATATTGCTGAAGATCAATTTAACGCACAACAAAATATTACGGCTAAACCCAGCGGTCCCGTAAAAAGCTTTTTACCAAGTTGTGCAACTATTACAACAATTTTAACGAACAATACCTGGACAAAAACAATCGATTTTGGCGTTGACGGATGTACGCTGGAAAACGGAAACGTTGTTAAAGGTAAAATGGTTATTTCATTCTCCAACGATTTCTCTTCTTCTACTCAAACTATCAGTTATACTTTTGACGGATTTTATCATAATGGCAAAAAACTTCAAGGAAGCAAAAGCATCGTTAGAACTATAAAAACTACTAATTTATTGGTAACAGCACATCCGGTTTCTACCGCAACGATCGACATGACTATTACTTTTGATGATGGTGGTGTTTATACCAGAAAAGGTTCATTGACAAAAGAAATGGTTGCCGGTTATGATACTTGGTTTGACTGGGAAGACAATGTTTTTTTAGTAACCGGAAGCGGATCTACCACTTTTCCTAATGGAGATACTTTGTCGGCAGAAATTACAACTCCACTTGAATTTGACGCATCATGCAGAAAACCATTTGCTGTAAAAGGGGTTGTTTCTATTACCAAAAACGGAGCTGTTGCTGTTGTTGATTTTGGAGATGGAAGCTGTGACACTCTGGCCAAAGTAACAAAAGATGGAGTAACAGAAGAAATTGATTTGAAAAAATAGGAGTTCTTTTCGTCTCCAAAAAAAGCATTAAGAACAGGAATATCTCTCGTTTTTAATGCTTTTTCTTATGTAATGATGCGATCAGATGTTCCTATGGAACAAATTCACTTTGCCAATATTTTTATTTCTACCGATCAATTATTCCTAACGGAATATTTCTCTACATTTCTGCTTCTTTATTTGCCAATTGCCCGCAAGCTGCATCAATATCTTTTCCGCGGCTGCGGCGTACTTTCACAACAACACCAATATTTTCTAAAGCTTTTATATAAGCCATAATAGACTCCTCAGAAGCTTGTTGAAACTCTCCGTCATCAATTGGGTTGTATTCGATTAAGTTGACCTTACATGGCACATATTTACAGAATTTCACCAATGCATCAATTGAAGCTTTATCGTCATTGATTCCTTTCCAGACTACATATTCGTACGAAATCTTATTTTTTGTCTTTCTATACCAATATTCTAATGATTCTCTCAATTCTGCCAATGGAAAGTTTTTACTGAAAGGCATGATCCGTGCACGAATTTCATCAATAGCCGAATGCAAAGAAACTGCCAATTTGAATTTCACATCATCATCTGCCATCTTTTTAATCATTTTCGGAATTCCGGAAGTCGATACCATAATACGTTTTGGTGACATTCCTAAACCTTCCGGAGAGGTAATCATATCGATAGCTTTGATTACATTATTATAATTCATCAAAGGTTCTCCCATTCCCATAAAAACAATATTCGAAAGTGGGTGATTGTGATACAAACGGCTTTCTTTGTCAATGGCAATAACCTGATCGTAGATTTCTCCCGGTTCCAGATTTCGCATTCTTTTTAAACGTGCAGTAGCACAGAAATTACAATCTAAACTACAACCTACCTGACTAGAAACACAAGCTGTTGTTCTGGTTTCGGTTGGAATTAAAACAGATTCTACTACCAAACCATCATGTAAGCGAACGGCATTTTTTACAGTTCCGTCACTGCTGCGCTGCATAGTATCAACCTTAATATGATTGATTACAAAATTCTCTTCAAGCATAGAACGTGTTGCTTTGGCAACATTCGTCATATCGTCAAAACTATGTGCTCCTTTACTCCACAACCATTCATACACCTGATTTCCGCGAAAAGCTTTGTCGTTATTTGCGACAAAAAAATCTCGCAATTGATCTTTTGATAAGGCTCTTATGTCTTTTTTCTCGATTTGCATGGTGCAAAGTTAATCACTTTTGTCATTTTTTATTGGTTTTTAGAACCATTATTGCTCAAAAATCAATAAAACGAAAAATATTCTTTGAGAATTTCAATTGTTTATTATAAGTCTTTAATAAAATTCTAACCATGATTTTTATCAGCTCTTTTACAATTCCTTCGTAATAAATTTGACTCAGGAAAAAGATCTGATCTTATAATCAAAACCATAACCAGATCTAAGATTTAACTAAATACCACATTCAGATGAAAACGATCAAATCAATTTTATTAGCAGTAGTAATCACATTATCATTACAACTAAACGCACAAAGGAGATATAGCTTATCAAAATCAACTTTTGAAGTTGCAGGAACTTCTAACATACATGATTGGACAATGAGATCTTCAGAAGGAACTGGTGGCGCCAATTTAATCGTTACGGATTCAAAACTAATAGACATTAAAAATTTAACGATTACATTATTAGCCGAAAGCATAAAAAGCAGCAAAACCAGCATGGATAATGTGGCTTATGAAGCTTTAGATACCAAAACATATAAAAACATTAAATATATTCTAAAATCTGCTGATAAAGTAAACGAAACAACATGGCTTCTAACCGGAACCTATACTATTGCCGGCGTAAGCAAAGATTACAAAACTCAAGTAAGAGTATCATCAAATGATAGCGACACTTTTGTTTTACAAGGTTCTAATCGTATGACTTTTGCTGATTTTGAAATGACAGCTCCATCAGCAGCACTTGGAGTCGTTAAAGCTGGTAAAGAGTTAACTGTGCTTTTCAATATTACTTTAACCGATTTTTCAAAAAACGAAAATACTTTAGTTATCAAATAATAACTTAACAATAATCATAGTCTTGTTTTTAAAAAGTGAATTTTCTTAAAAAAATTTAAAGCTTCAGATCTAAAAATAAAAATTTGGCACGAGTATTGTTTTTGCTCTCAAAAGAAAAATAATCTTACAAAGAGCTCAATCATTTAAAAATGTGTATCTTTATTTTTCAGCTTTATAACCTTTAAATTTTATAACCTAAAAAAATTATTCATCATGAAAAAACAAATTTTAAGCTTAGCTGTTATCGCTTTATTAGCATTCGCTGTTCAATCTTGTGAAAAGAAAGAACCAAAACCAGCAGAAGACGAGTTAACTCTTGGAAACAAAGTTGATTCTTTAACAACAGATATTAAAGAAGTAAAAGACAGTGCTGTCAGCAAAACAGAAAATGCTGCTACAGATGTAAAAGATGCTACTAAAAAAGCCGCTGAGGACGTAAAAGATGCTACTAAAAAAGGCGCTGAAAAAGTAGAAAATGCTGCTAAAGCTGCTAAAGACGGAACAGTAAAAACTGCTAAGGAAGTTAATGATGCTTTGAAAAAATAGTTTCTTCCATATTCAAAAATGAAACCATTCCGTTTTACGGAATGGTTTTTTTTATGCAAAAAAGTGAGCCAATATTTTTTGTATTTTTGCTCTTCAAATTTAGAAGATCAATAACATGCATTTTATATCACAAGACTTAGAAGATTATATCGAGCAACATTCTGAAAACGAACCAGAATTATTGGCGAAATTAAACAAGGAAACGTACCAGAAAATACTTTTACCAAGAATGTTAAGCGGACATTTTCAAGGTCGTGTTTTAAGTATGCTGTCTAAATTAATTCGTCCGGTAAATATTCTTGAAATCGGAACTTATACTGGATACGCTGCCTTATGTTTATGCGAAGGAATGCAGGAAAATGGACAATTACACACCATTGACATTAAAGAAGAATTAATTGATTTTCAACGCAAATATTTTGATGCCTCTGCTTGGGGAAAGCAAATTTTTCAGCATTTAGGAGAAGCAGTTGATATTATCCCAACTCTGGATGTTAAGTTTGATTTGGTTTTTATTGATGCCGATAAAGAAAACTACCTGAATTATTGGGAAATGATTGTTCCGAAAATGAATAAAGGCGGAATCATTTTATCTGATAATGTTTTATGGAGCGGAAAAATTCTGGAACCTGTTCACCCAAATGACATTAGTACAAAAGTGCTTTTAGAGTATAATTCACTTCTAAAAAATGATCCTAGAGTTGAAACAGTTTTATTACCAATTCGTGATGGATTGACAGTGAGCAGGGTTTTATAGAATTAAAAAAATGAATAGCCTCCAGCTTTAGCTGGAGGCTATTCAACAATTACTTTAATGATGAATTACAGCACCGAAATAAATTCCGAAGGTTTTGCAATTATCGATAATATCTATTCTGAAAATGAAATTGAGAAACTAATTTCATTAATTGAAAATGTAACGGAAAATTCAAATGAAAATGCAACTTTTAGAAAATCTCAGGATTTGTTTGCAATAAGGCAATTTCATAGAGAAATTCCTGAAACTTTACCTTTTATTTTCAATCAAAATTTAAAAGAAATTATTGAATCAACTTTTGGTAAAGGGTATTTTATAACGAAATCAATCTATTTTGACAAACCCGAGAAGTCGAATTGGTTTGTGGCTTATCATCAGGATTTAACTATTTCGGTTGATAAAAAAATCGAAGTCGAAAATTTCGAAAACTGGACTGTAAAGCAAAATCAATTTGCAGTTCGACCTCCCAAAGAAATCCTTGAAAATAATTTTACAATACGAATTCATATTGATAAAACTACCAAAGATAATGGCGCTTTGAAAGTCATAAACAATTCACATTCAAAAGGAATTTTGAGAGTCGAAAATCTTTCGATTGAAAGTGAAAAAGAAACAATCTGCGAAGTTGAAAAAGGCGGAATCATGATTATGAAACCTTTATTGTTTCATGCTTCAAACAAAACTACAAATAACGAAAGAAGAAGAGTTATTCATATCGAGTTCAGCAAACAAGAACTTCCTGATGGATTACAATGGAGCGAAAAAACAATTCTTCAAAGTAACTAAGATGCTGATTTGCTAAGGTTCTGAACTTTCTTTAAATTAAAAAAGGCTTTAGCCAAAACATTGTGTTTTGACTAAAGCCTTTTATATTGAGTTGAATTTTTAGTCCTCCAACTGAAGCAGGAGGTAATTCAAATTTGATCTTAATTTTCTTTTGAAAACTAGAGTCCTAGCCCAGATGGAAGCGGCATCCTTTTGTTTTTTTCTTTAAAAAACAAAAGATATAGCGTACAGCTGGAAATAGCTCCAAAAAACTATCCCGGAAAATATTGTGGTTTTAGCTTTCTGTATACTAAATAAAGTAAAGATCCGAAAAGTGCTCCAAAGAAATATCCTGTTAGAATGTCTCCCGGATAGTGCAATCCTAAGTAAATTCGGCTATAAGCGAAGATTAACGGCCATAAAAACAAGAATCCTAAATACTTGAAATGACGTTTTAAGACTAAGAATAAAAACGTGGCAACCGCCATTGTATTAGCAGCATGACCAGAGAAAAAACTATATGAATTTCTAACCTGAACTACGCGAATAAACGAATTGATTTCGGGATTATTACACGGACGCAGACGCTGAAAATTGTATTTAAACAAATTGGTTACCTGATCTGTAAAAGTCAACAAAACAGCTATAAATAATACAATATACAAAGTTTGCTTTCCTCCTACTTTTTTATAAATAAGATAAAAAAGAAGTAGAAAAAATGGTGTCCAATTCAATTGACTGGTAATAATAAGCCAAAGTTTATCGTATGTTTCTGAACCTAATCCGTTAAGGTATACAAATAGATTTGTATCTAATTCTTTTATTTTTTCGAGCATTACATTTGGCGTTTTACAGGTCCTGAGATAGAATCGATGTCTTCTTTTACTTTATCTATTTCTGTTGCAGTATCTCCTAATAAATTAGTCGAATCACCCAATATGTTAGATTTCGCATCATTTATTTGGGCGTTGATATTTCCTGTTATATCAGTAAGGGATTTTGTATCAAGACCATTAGCCTCGGCACCTTTCTGAATTTCACTTTTAATATCGTTGGTTGCATTTTTCAATTGTGCCATTGCTTTACCCATTGTACGGGCAATTTCCGGCACTTTGTCTGAACCAAAAAGCATTAGAACTATAAATAGTATGAAAACTAATTCTCCTCCTCCTATACCAAACATATCTTTAATTTTTATATGCCACAAAGATATTAAATTTTGTAGCTGACAGTTTTAAAATTTACTTAAAAAAAAAGACTCTTTTCAGAGTCTTTTTCCTTTTATCTTTAATCAAATTTTGACTTTTCTTCTGTTTTTGGCCATGAATTATTGGTCACATCAATATCAGCCGTCATTAATTTTGGATCGATCTGAATGCTTTTGATCGCTTTATCAGTTGCATAAACTTTCTTAGCTGTATCATTATTTTTTCTCCAGATTTGAGCCGGATACTGATAGTTTTGTTTTATACCATCTTCATAAGTGATCTCAACAAGAATTGGCATAATCATTCCGCCTGGCTTATTAAATTCTACTTCATAGAAATATTTAGGCGATTTTAAACTTGCTTTTTCTTCTGCTGTAAAAGTTTGATCTACATAATCTGACAATAATTTAAAATCAGCTACTTTCAACGGTTTTTTAGTCGAAGCGCTAACCTCGGCATTATCGCTGGAAACTAAGTATACAAATGGTCCTTTATCAAATCCGAAACGTCCTTTTTTAACTTTTACATCTTTGATATCAGCTGTTGGAGTTTCAGAAACATAATATTGTTTCACCTCTTTTATTCCGATATCTACGAAATCTGTTGAATAAAACCATCCTCTAAAAAACCAATCTAAATCTACGGCAGAAGCGTCTTCCATAGTTCTAAAGAAATCTTCAGGAGTTGGGTGCTTGAACTTCCATCTGTTTGCGTATGTTTTAAAAGCATAATCAAACAATTCACGTCCCATAACAACTTCTCTTAAAAGATTAAGTCCTGTTGCCGGTTTTCCGTAAGCGTTATTTCCAAATTGAGCAATGGTTTCAGAGTTTGACATAATTGGCTCTAAAAACTTTTGATCTCCACTCATGTAAGGAACAATATTTTTTGCAGGACCACGTCTTGAAGGAAAATTTGGATCTAATTCCTGTTCCGCCATATATTGCATAAATGAATTCAAACCTTCATCCATCCAAGTCCATTGACGCTCGTCAGAGTTTACAATCATCGGGAAAAAGTTGTGTCCTACTTCGTGAATTACAACGCCAATCATTCCGTTTTTAACTTCTTTACTTGTCACTCCATTTTCGTCAGGACGACCATAATTCCAGCAAATCATTGGATATTCCATTCCCTGATCTTCTGCAGAAACTGATACTGCTTTTGGATAAGGATAATCAAATGTATGTGATGAATAACTTTTTAAAGTATGCGCTATAGTCATTGTCGAAGTTTCTCCCCAAAGCGGATTTGCTTCTTTTGGATAAACTGACTCTGCCATTACAATTTTACCTCCTAATTTTACAGCCATTGCATCGTAAATGAATTTTCTTGACGAAGCAATTCCAAAATCACGAACATTTTTAGCACTAAATTTCCAGGTTTTTTTCTTTTCAGAGAAACCTTTTTCAGTTACTTCTGCTTCTGCTTGTGTAACAATTACAACCGGTTTATCAAATGATTTCTGAGCTTGTTCGTAACGTTTTACCTGTTCCGGAGTAAAAACTTCTGCTCTGTTTGTCAATTCTCCTGTTGCATCGATTACGTGATCTGCCGGAACGGTAATATTTACATCAAAATTCCCAAAAGGTAATGCGAATTCTCCGCTTCCCCAGAATTGCATATTTTGCCATCCTTCAACATCGTTGTAAACAGCCATTCTAGGATAAAACTGAGCAATTACATATATTTTATTTCCGTCTTTTTCGAATAATTCATAACCTGAACGTCCATTTCCAGCTTCTTTTCTATAGTTATTGATGTTATACCACCATTTTACCGAAAATGAGATTTTTTCTCCCGGTTTTAAAGGACTTACCAGATTAATACGCATCATAGTTTCATTGATTGTATAAGACATTGCATTTCCTTTTGCATCTTTTACAAATTCAATATTAAAACCACGCTCTAAATCTTTTTTCAAATATTTACTTGAAAAACCATCTAATGGTAAAACAGGATTTATTTTTTCGCTTTCGGCTAAAGTAGATTGTGTATTTGCTTTTGCCTGATTTTGATCTAACTGAACCCATAAATACTCTAAACTATCCGGAGAATTGTTTGAATACGTAATCGTTTCAGAACCACTTAATTTTGAATTTTTATCATCTAATTCAACATCAATTTTATAATCTGCCTGTTGTTGATAATATGCTGGTCCCGGTGCACCGGCTGCTGTACGAAACATATTTGGTGTTGCCAACAAATCATACATTTGACTGAATTTGTTCGTATCATATTTACCTTGTTGTTTAGGCGCAACGGTGGTGGCAGTTTTTTCCTGAGCGATAAGTATTGCAGGAAAAAGCAATAATAATGAAAGTTTTTTCATAAATTTTTAATGGTAATTTTGTCAGGGTGTGAAAATAACAATTAAATTAATAGTTTTATATATTATTTAATACTTTAACAATTCTTTCCTTGAAGATTCTGTAAAGAGAACACTTCTTTTTGTACCAAATGCAGTAATATGTGTAATATTCTGTTGTTCAGCATTCCAATCGACCAAAATAGTATTTGAAATTTCAATTGTTTTAAACTTTTCAACATCTTTTATTCTGGAATAACAAACCAAAACATCATCAGATTCTACTTCTTTAGACAAAAAAGTTATTGGTTTTAATTGTCCGTTTATTTTTATTGTGAAATTTTCAGAAAGGTATTTCTTTAATAAATCAACATCGGCCTGAGTTTCTTTCTCAGTGCCGATGTATGTTTTTTTATGGTATTTTTTTTCGATACCGTTGTTCAGATCATCTACAAAGATTCGGGAAGTAATTTGAATCATTTTTTTTTCGGCCGCGTAATTGACCTGAAAAACACCCATATAAAACTTATGGAATGCAAAAGCAGAAAGCGATAAAAACAATAATCCTAAAAGAGGAAAAATCAGTCTATTTTTCGACAACATTTGATTTTTGAAATTCTTTATTTTTATTAACCATGAAATCCATCAATTCAAATTTCTGATCTGGCTGTAAATGTTTTTTAGATTCCTGATCGTTTGAGCAATACATCAAAAACAAGTCTATTTCATCTTCTTTTAAACCTAATGTTTTTGTGTAGAAATCTTTTGTGAAATTTGCTCTTGAATATTTAACAAAAGCCAGGTCATCTATAACTTCCGGTTTAACATCCTCATTTTTCGTCAGTGCTTTTTTCACATCTTTAAAAATTCGAACAAAATCCATTCCGTATTTAATCGTTTGATCAGAATACATTGCTATATTTTTTGCAGTAGATTGTTTGTCATCTTCAAACTGCATATCAACATATTTCTGAGAATTTTTATCCAGTGATTTTACTTTTAAATCTTTATTATTAACCACAACTTCCTTCAACTGATTGTTTGCTAAATCCAGTTGAATTTGATAAAGTACAACTGAGCAGTCTTTTTCAGTCAGAACGACTTTTTTTGCCTGAAATGCCAAACCTGAAAACACTAAAGTATCTTTAGGTTTTGCCATAATATCAAACAATCCTCCTGAACCAATAAAAGTCCTAACCTTTGCACTAATATTCATTACATAACCACTTTCTATAGCCAGAGTATTATTAACAACTTGCCCATGTAATGGCTTCCTTGAATTATTTTGTCCCAGTGCAATCTGGCAAAATAAGCATACAACGAGTATTCCTAGTCTATTTTTCATTTTCGAGAATTATTAAATATCTTCTTGCTAAATCTGTTATTAAAAACATACTCATTGTTTTGTTTTTAGTATTCAAAGATACGGCAAAATCGGCATCATCTACACAATATAACTGAAATCCTTTGATGTCATCGACCGGAATTTTCAATCTGTCTGTGTAATAATTCTCTTCAAAAAGGTATTCCATTTTTCTAAACAACATCTCCTTTTTCTCTACATTTACCTCTTTTTTAAGCATTGTAGTTCGTCCCGAAATCATATTCAGCAACTTATCGACAGAAGTCGAAGTTGCGGTATAAACTTTTCTCTCTGCTGGTGTATATTTTTTTTGTCCGTACGGAATTATACCTAAATTTTCTGCCGTAATATTGGCATTTTCATTTACGACAACTTCTTTTAGTTCGATTTCTTTTGCTGTCATTCGTATCAAAATCGAACTTACAGTCAAATCCTCTGCAGTGATTCTATGTTTGAAAGGTTCTAAATTAACCGATGAAAAAACCAAAACATCGCCTTCTTTCCCAGGAATCGAAAACATTCCGTTTGGATCTGACGTAGTAGAAACCTGTGTAGTATTATTGATAATATTTACACCGTCAACCGAAGTTGTTTTTTCTACAATCTGCCCCATGATTTCTTTTGAAGCAGTGTTTTGCCCAAAACTAATCTGAGCCACCATTAGAAGAAAAATTAATATGCTGTTATTTGTTTTCACTCGCTATTATTTCTTTGTATTTTACAGCTAATTCTGCTAATAAAAACTCTGTCGAAGTTTTATTATTCGAATTCAAAATTACTGTAAACTTATCATTATCGACTGCATAATATTCAAATCCTTTTACGTACTCAAGCGGAATTTGCAATCTGTTTACAAAATGATCAATACTAAACATACGTTCTAAAAGTTTCATAAAAGCTTCTTTCTTTTCAACTATAACTTCTTTTTTTAACATTGCCGTACGACCGGAAAAAAAATTAAACACAGGATCTGCAGAAATAGAACCTCCCGCCATTGTTCCTGCATTAGCCTCAGGATTTAAAGCAGTGGCAGTACGCAATTTTCTTTCGGCTTCTGTATATCTTTTTTGCCCTTGAGGAATAATCCCTAAAGAAGTCGCATTAATCCCATTATAATTCTTAACCACAACTTCTTGCAGTTGATGCATTACCATATTCAGTTTTACAGTAAAATGGAGGTCTGAGAAGTTTTCAGCAGTAAGCAAAACTCTGTTTTCTCTGAACTGAATAGACGAAAAAACCAGTGTATCGCCTTCTTTGGCAGAAATAGAAAAAGCTCCCGTCTCATCTGTAGTTGTCATAGCTTCAGTTTGAGCATTGATAACATAAACACCTTCTAAATCAGAGGTGTTTGAGGAAATTTTCCCGTTAATAACACTACGATCCTGACTTTGGGACCAACTAGTTTGTCCCAAAACAACCATTAAAATACATGCAACCTTATTGATCAAAATGCTAAAAAATTAGAATTATTCTTAAAGCTGTAAAAATATCTTAATGTATTCCAAATTTAGTATTAAGGAGTTGGTAAAAATATGTTAATTAAACCTTCTTTACCTTTCATAAAAAAAGAGTTTTAATATCTTTAACAGAAACAAATCTGAGTCAAAATTTTATGAAAAGCATCATCATTGCCAGCACATCCACACTACACGGAGGCAGTTATTTAGAGTATATATTACCTACATTAGAGTCACATTTTAAAAATTGCAAAAGTATTTTATTCATTCCGTACGCTCGTCCCAGCGGAATTACGCATGACGAATACACTGAAAAAGTAACTCAGTCATTTGCTTCTATTAACATTTCTGTTAAAGGGATTCACGAATTTGAAGATGCAGAAAACGCTATAAAAAATGCTGAAGGAATCTTTACCGGAGGAGGAAATACTTTTTTACTTGTTACTCAATTATACAAAAACAATATTATGCAGGTTCTTGCAGAAACAGTAAAAAACGGAACTCCTTATTTAGGAACCAGCGCCGGTAGTAATATTTGCGGTTTATCAATGCAGACTACGAATGATATGCCAATAATTTATCCGCCAAGTTTTCAGACTTTAGGATTAATTCCTTTCAATTTAAATCCGCATTATTTAGATCCTGACGATCAGTCGCAACACATGGGAGAAACTCGCGAAACGAGAATTAAAGAATTTCACGCTTTTAATTCGATTCCCGTTTTAGGATTAAGAGAAGGTAGCTGGCTTGAAGTTAAAGGAGACAAAATTACCCTGAAAGGAAGCTTAAAAGCGCGATTGTTCAAACAAAACGAAAATCCCGAAGAGTTAGAAACCGAAAGCGATCTTAGTTATTTAAACTAAAAGAAAATTTTTAAACCATATAAGTTATATAAGTAAAGTAAGTTTTTTTTTGCTAAGCATTTTGTTTAAATAAACTTATATAACTTATATAGTTTCAAAAAAAAAAGCACAAAAAAAAATCCCCAAACAAATGTTTGAGGATTTTGAAGAGCGAAAGACGAGGCTCGAACTCGCGACAACCAGCTTGGAAGGCTGGAGCTCTACCAACTGAGCTACTTTCGCATTAACAGGGTGCAAATATAAATAATTAAATTTTTAAACCAAAATAAAAATCAAAAATTATTTACTTTTGATAAAAAAACCGAAACAATGAAGTTCCGGTTTTTTAGAGCGAAAGACGAGGCTCGAACTCGCGACAACCAGCTTGGAAGGCTGGAGCTCTACCAACTGAGCTACTTTCGCATTACCGTGGTGCAAATATAGAAAATAACTTAAGTTCAAAACAAGCTTTTTCGCAAAAAAAATCAATAAAAAACAACAATTATTTATAACTAATTTAAAATTAAAAAGTTATATATTTATTTATTTTACACAAATCATGAGTATTATTAAAGAAATACCTTCAAAAGAAACTTATATCGTTCGCCAACCTGTTCTAAGAAATGGAAAACCTATCGAAAGTTGCATATTTGAAGAGGATGATCTGGAGACAACACATCATTTTGGTTTATTTGAAACTAAAAGTTTAACAGGAATTATTTCACTATTCGATAAAATCAATCCTATCTTTACTGAAAAAAATCAAGCTCAGATTCGAGGAATGGCCGTTTTAGAAAACCATCAGAAAAAAGGAATCGGAGAAGCTTTAGTAAAACATTGCGAAAAATATTGCAATGCAAACGGTGTCGATTTAATCTGGTTCAACGCAAGAACAGCAGCTGTAGGTTTTTATAAAAAAATGAATTACGAAACTCTGGGAACAGCATTTGACATTAAAGATGTTGGAGAACATTATTTAATGTTTAAAAAATTATGACATGAAAAAACTTTACCTTTTTTTAGCAATATGCTTATTTATTAGTTGTAAAAAAGATACTCCTAAACCTGCTCCTATTGTCAAAAAAAAGACTCCGCTAATCCTACTTACTGACGAAAGAAAAGTACAAATAGATACCGCAACCATAAGCGTATTTAAAAGCGAAACCTTAAAACAGTTCTATAATGCTTCTGAAAACCAAACTGTTTGGGGAAACCTTAAAAAAAGAACTTATGTTTTATCGCAACTGAAAAAATCAGATTTACTGGGCTTAAATCCAGAAGACTACAAAGCTTCAGAGCTCAAAAAATTTGAAAGCAGAATTAGTATGATGGGCGATGCTGATTTAGCAACTTATGATATTCTGTTGACCTATAACTTTGAAAAATATCTAAATCACCTTTATAAAGGCAAACTGGATCCAAAGAAACTATATACGGACTGGGATCTGAAAGAAAAAACATTTGATGTAAACAATATTCTAATAAAAGCATTTAATAAAAATAAACTGGACAGCATTGTTGACAATATTCAGCCAAAATCACACACCTACAAACAGCTTTTAAAAGCACTTGAAATTATTGATTCGTTCCCGGATGAACACATCGGAGCGATTACTCTAGATTCTTTGACAAAAAAAATAGTTTTAAATGACACCAACCCGGCTTTAATCAATATCAAAAAAAGACTTTTGTTTTGGGGAGATATGTCAGGAAAAGATAGCCTGAGTAAAATTTACAACAGAAAGACTTTTGAATCAATCAAAAGGTTTCAGGAAAGACATGGTTTAGCGGCTGATGGAGTTATTGGCGCAGGAACTATAAGTGCTTTAAATTATTCGAAAGAACAAAGAAAACAACAAATTATTGCCAATTTAGAGCGCTGGAGATGGTATACTACTGATTTAGCCGATAATTATTTCATTATCAATATTCCGAATTACAGCTTAAATGTTGTCGAAGGTAAAGACACTACTTTAGTTCGAAATATTGTGGTAGGAACCAGTAAAAGAAAAACCCCAATCATAACCTCAACACTAAAAACAATTGTTTTTAATCCAACATGGACTGTTCCGCCAACTATATTAAAAGAAGATGTGGTTCCGGCAATGAAACGCAACAGAAATTATCTTGCAAACAAAAACATAACTATATATGACACGACAGGAAAAGTTGTAGATCCAAATGCGTGGAATGAAAACAAACCAAACAATTACCGTTATATACAAAGTCCGGGATATAATAATTCGTTGGGATTAATGAAAATATTATTTCCAAATAATCATAGTGTTTACCTACATGATACTAATCATCGAAATTACTTTGGGAGAAATAATCGTTCTTTAAGTTCAGGTTGTGTTCGTATTGAAAATCCGTTAGAATTAGCAGAACATATATTGGATGATCCTGAAAAATGGAATAGGGAAAATATTGATACTCTTATTGCAACCGAAAAAACAACCAGTGTAAAAATAATTAAAAAATACGCTTTATATCAGTGGTACTGGACTGCCTGGAGCGAAAAAAATCAGCTCATTTTTAGAGCTGATATTTATAATTTAGATCTGGATTTGTATGCTAAACTAAGAAATTAGCTTTTCTTCCATCGTAAAACTTCTTGACGGATGATAAATATACAAACACGATTTATCTTTTATGGTTTCTATTATTTCATCTGTTAATTCCATAGGAATTGCTGGACAACCCTGGCTTCTGCCTAATCTTTTATTATCTCTTATAAAAGATTCTGAAACATAATCAGCGCCATGCATAACTACTCCTCTTTCGCGGGCGTTATCATTAACTCCGTTTTCTAAACCGTCTAAACGAAGAGAAGCTCCATGTTTTCCTCTATAAATTTCGCCGGTGGCATAAAAACCTAAACTGCTTTTATAAGATGAATTTGAGTTTGAAAATTCAGATGCAAACTCTTCTCCGGTATTTCGTCCGTGAGCAACTAACGAATTGAATAAAATTGTATTTGTTGTCAAATCAATCACCCAAAGGCGTTTTGAATTTGATGACAAACTAAAATCAATCAATGTCAAAATGTTTTTTTGAATAATCCCTCTTTCTTTTAATAAATAAAACCCTTTTAATGCTTCTGAAAAAGTTTTAAGCTCTGGTAATTTAAAGTTATTGGAATTCAAAGCATTGTAAACACTTTCAATTTTTGCATCAACAGTAAGTCTCTCAACTTTTGCGAAACTTTTTGTTGTAGTTTTTTTAATTTCGGGTGTGCTTTCTGAATCTTTACCAAAAGACAATAGCAAAAACACAAGCAACGGGTAAATCTTATAAATCATTGAATTTCTTTAGGTTAAACAAGGGATTTGGGTTTGGCAAAAATATAAAAAAAATATACCTATCAAAATATATCCCTGTGAATCAGAGGCTTTTTGGTTAAACTTTAACAAAACCAAAGTAAAAAATTAGCATTTGAAGCAAAAATCTTTTTTATTTGTAAGAGATTTACTTATCATAAAAATCTTGGCGTTTTGAGCCACTTTCTTAAAGAAAACTTAATCAAACGGCATTTATTATAATTAAAACTGTAACATTCAGAAAAAATTGTTGTCTATTCCTTCAACAGACATTACAGAATCGTTTATTTTAAACATTACATGAAAAAAATACTCTTTTTTATTCTTCTTTTATCTACTTTCTCAGGCTATAGCCAGAAAAAAGCTTTACAAACTCAACTGACTTCGCAAAGTATTTCTATTGACGGAAAATTAGATGAAACTGCCTGGAAAGATGCCTCGACTGCAACAGATTTTGTAATGTATGATCCTGACAACGGAAAACCTATTCCTGAGAACAAAAGAACAGATATTAAAGTTTTATATAATAATGACGCCATTTATATTGGTGCAATGATGTATGATGACGAGCCTGCCAAAATTCTAAAAGAAATTTCGCAGCGCGACAACTTTGGAACCGCTGATCTTTTTGGCGTTTTTATTAATGGCTTTAATGATGGTCAGCAAAATTTTGAGTTTTTCGTTTCTGCTGCCGATGTGCAAGGCGATTGTATTATGACAGATGCAAACGGTGAAGATTATTCCTGGGATGCGGTTTGGATCAGTAAAGCAAGAATAACTGATAAAGGCTGGATTGTCGAGATTAAAATTCCGTATGCAGCCTTGCGTTTTTCAGGAGAAAACAAACAAACCTGGGGAATAAATTTTTTCAGGGATATAAAACGAGAGCGTAAAAAATATACCTGGAATTTGATTAATACCAAAATAGGAACGTTTACACAACAAAATGGTAATTTGACAGGAATTGAAAACATCAAACCTCCTACCCGATTGTTTTTCCTGCCTTATGCTTCTTATTATTTGAATGCTACCGACGGACAAAAAACTTATGGCACGATAAAAGGCGGCATGGATATTAAATACGGAATTAGTGATGCTTTTACGCTGGATGCTATTTTAGTTCCTGATTTTGGACAGGCAAAATATGACGATCAGATTTTAAATCTTGGCCCATTTGAACAGCAGTTTAACGAAAACAGGGCTTTTTTTACTGAAGGAACTGACTTGTTTAACAAGGGAAACATGTTTTATTCGAGAAGAATTGGCGGAAAACCATCTATTGATCCTGATTTAAATGACAATGAAAAAATAGTTGATAACATTCAGAACGTTAATCTAATAAACGCCTTAAAAGTTTCTGGAAGAACAAAAAACGGGTTGGGTATTGGAATCTTAAATGCGGTTACCGAAAAAACTTTTACGACTATAAAAGATACCATAACAGGAGATACAAGACGCGTCGTTGTAGAGCCTTTGACAAATTATAATGTATTGGTTTTAGATCAGCGCTTTAGAAAGAATTCTTCGGTAACGCTTATTAATACAAATGTTACCAGAAATGGTCATTTTAGAGATGCAAACCTGACCGGATTGGTTTGGGATTTAAACACTAAAGCAAATACATATAATTTATCCGGTAACATCAAATACAGCTTCATTAATGCCGCCGAAAATAAAAATGGGTTTTATTCAACTATTGGTTTTGCCGAAAAAAGCGGAAAATATCGCTACAGTGTAGGAACTGATTTTGTAACTAAAGATTTTGATCCAAACGATTTAGGAATTAACTTTTATACTAATTATTATAACTTTTATGGCAACGCAAATTACAGAATTCTAAATCCAACGAAACTGTTCAACAGTTTTAGAATCAACTATAATATGTATGCCGAATTTAATAAAGAATCAGGAAAGGTTCAGGAAAATACCATCAATGCAAATGCAAACCTGACTACTGTAAAGAATAATTATTTTGGAATGGGAATTACGGTAAGCCCTTTAGAATCTAACGATTATTATGAGCCACGAGCCAATAATTGCTACGTTATTATTCCAAGAAAAATAGAATCATGGGCAAGCGTATCTACCAATTACAATAAAAAATTCGCTTTAGACTTAAATCCTTCCATCGTAATTTTTGACGAATCAGGGAGACTTAATTATGGGTTTGATATTGGCCCGAGATATCGTTTTAATGACAAATTGTTACTAACGTATAGTTTTAGTTTTTTCAGAAAAGACAACAACAAAGGTTACATTGATAGTATTGACGATGATAACAATGTAAATACTCCTAAAACTATTGCTTTTGCAAACAGAAATGTAATTACTTACGCAAATACTCTTAGCGGAAAATATGCTTTAAACAGTACAATGACATTCAATCTGGCAGTTCGTCAATATTGGTCATCGGCTGAAAACAAAGATATTTTAAAACTTCAGCCAGACGGAACCCTGACTCCTTATCCTCAATATACCAAAAACAAAAACTCAAGCTTTTATTCCTGGAATACAGATTTGTCTTATTCCTGGTGGTTTGCGCCGGGAAGTCAGCTTTCGATTTTATATCGTAATAATGCTTCAAATTTTGAACGCATTATTGACAAGAATTTCAAACATAATGTTACAGATTTATTGAACAACGATGCTTTAAAACATATTCTTTCAGTAAGCGTTAAATATTTTATTGACTATAATGCTGTCAAAAATAAGGTTAGAAACAGAGCCTAGCGTGAATTAATTTTAAAATTTTTAGCGTTCTTCAACTAAATTATTATTTTTTAATAGGCTTCATTTTATTAACCGTAAATTGTAACAATGCTCTCGTTCACATTTTAGAAATGGCTTATCTTTGTAAAAAACTAAAAATGATGAATAAAAAAGTAATTCTAATGATTTTAGACGGTTGGGGAAAATCTCCTGACCCTAAAGTATCTGCAATAGACAATGCAAATGTTCCTTTTATAAACAGCCTGTATAAAAATTACCCAAACGCACAACTTCGAACTGACGGATTAAACGTAGGTTTACCTGAAGGTCAAATGGGAAACAGTGAAGTTGGTCACATGAACCTTGGTGCCGGAAGAATTGTATATCAGGATTTAGCCAAAATAAACTTAGCAGTAGCACATAAAACACTTGCCAAAGAACAAGTGCTTATTGACGCTTTTACATATGCTAAAGAAAACAATAAAAAAGTACACTTTTTAGGATTAGTTTCTGATGGAGGTGTTCACTCTCATACTTCTCACTTACGTGGATTAATTGACGCATCACAAGAATATGGTTTAGATAAAGTTTTTGTTCATGCTTTTACTGACGGTCGTGATGTTGACCCTAAATCAGGAGCAAAATACATTCAGGATTTAGAAGATCATATCAAAGATACTCCTGTAAAAATTGCTTCGATCATTGGTCGCTACTACGCTATGGATCGTGACAAACGTTGGGAACGTGTAAAACTAGCTTACGATTTAGTAGTAAATGCTATTGGAACTCCATCTAAAAATGCAGTTGCAAGCATGCTTGACAGTTATGCACATGACATTACTGACGAGTTTGTTGCTCCAATCGTAATGGTTGATGCAAACGATAAACCATTGGCAACTATTGAAGAAGATGATGTTGTTATTTTCTTCAACTTTAGAACAGACAGAGGCCGTGAACTTACAGAAGCGCTTTCGCAACAAGATTTCCACGAGCAAAACATGCACAAACTAAACTTGTATTATGTAACGCTTACAAACTATGACGAAACGTACCAAAACGTAAAAGTAGTTTACAATAAAGATAATATTACAGAAACTCTTGGTGAGGTTTTAGAAAAAGCAGGTAAAAAACAAATTCGTATTGCCGAAACAGAGAAATATCCACACGTGACATTTTTCTTTTCTGGCGGAAGAGAAACTCCTTTTGAAGGTGAATCCCGTATTTTAAGAAACTCTCCAAAAGTAGCAACTTACGATTTACAACCAGAAATGAGCGCTTATGAATTAAAAGATGCTCTTGTTCCTGAATTGAATAAAGGCAACGTTGATTTTGTTTGCTTAAATTTTGCTAACGGAGACATGGTCGGTCATACTGGAATCATGAGCGCTGCAATTAAGGCTTGTGAAGCTGTAGATGCTTGCGTAAAAGAAGTTATCGAAGCGGCTCTTGCCAACGATTATACTACAATCGTAATTGCCGATCACGGAAATTGTGAAACAATGATTAATCCTGATGGAAGTCCAAATACAGCACACACAACAAACCCAGTGCCGATTATTTTGGTTGACAAAGAATTAAAAAATATCCAAAATGGTGTTCTTGGTGACATTGCACCTACTATTTTAGAATTAATGGGAGTGCAGCAGCCAAACGCGATGAGTTGTCATTCGCTTTTGTAAAAACACTTAAATTATTTTAAACCATATAAATGATATGAGTTATTTAAGCTTTAGTCTTTTAACTCTTATCGCTTATATGGTTTTTTATTTTATAACTAAACCAATTTATATTTACTTATATAACTTATATGGTTAAAAAATAAAATGAGAGAGCTGTTCAACGCCATAAATTACAATTCCAATAAGTCCTCCAACTAAAGTTCCGTTGATTCTGATATATTGCAGATCTTTACCGATTTCTAATTCTAATTTTTCAGAAACCTCTTTTCCGTCCCAGCTTTTTACCGTTGACGAAATCAAATCTCCAATCACTTTTTTATTGTTTAAAAGAATTGAGAGTAAATCATGTTTGATGAAATTATTTATCTTGTCAATCATTACAGGATCTTCTTTAATCCCTTTCCCAAAATCCTGAATTAAACTTGCAATATTTTTTTTAATGGTCGAATCATCTCCTTTATCAAGATCATCAGTAATAGACTCTCTTATTTCGTCCCAGATTCCGTTTATATAATCCTGAACTTCTTTTTTACCTACAAAACCAAGAATCAAATTATTGATCTTAATTCTCATTTCTTCAGAGTTTTTTACTTTGTCCAGAAAATCATAAACATACTCATCAATCTTAACTCTAATCATACCTTCAGGATCTTTGGCATCATTTAAAAACTCATAAAGTCCGTTAAAAACACCTTCTGTAATACTTTTATCGGCTAAGCCAAAACTCAAAAAAGGTGTCGATTCTTTTACTTTCTTCCGGATCAAATCTTTATTTTCGACTAATTCTGTGCATAAAACATCTAAAACATTGGTTAGTAACTGATCTTTTAATTCTCCTTTTTGCAAAGGTTCTAACGCCATTGCTATCCAATCTCCAAAATTTACAGTTTCTATTTTTTCCTTAAACTGAACATGAATAAACCGTTTTATATCTTCATCATTAATTGTTTTTAAAATTCCCGGAATAATATTTATCACGACCAAATTGGCAATTTTATTGGCATTTTCGTCATGCGAAATCCATTCAGAAGCTTTTGTAGCAAAATTGAATTCCTCTATTTTTATTTCCAGTTTTTCGCGATTCAGAAATTCTTCTGAAACAAAATTTCCCAGATTTTCACCAATCTCATTTTTCTTAGTCGGAATAATTGCCGTGTGCCAAATCGGGATTCCTAACGGATGACGAAACAAAGCTACAACTGCAAACCAATCGGCAATTCCACCCACCATTGCAGCTTCGCTAAAAGCTTTTAAAATTGGAATATTAAAATAAATGGCAATTGTAAACAGAACCACCGCAACACCTAAAAGCGCCAAAGCATTTCTCTTCATTTTATTCAGAGCTTTCTTTTTAGATATATTTTCTTGATCTATAGACGTTTCCATAATTTCAGTAGTTTTAGCCATTACTAATTTACAGCTTTTCTGCCAAATAGTAATGTAAAACGCTATCCCAAGTCGTTTTGCCACGAATTCACGAATTTTTCTTTAAAAACTTTGCGCTTAAATATTGAATTTCATTGTCTTTAAAATTTAGACAAAATTAATTCGTGAAAATTCGTGAAATTCGTGGCGAAAATTTTAAATAAAAAATAATATTAAAATCGTACTTTTGCCAACTGAAAATCCGAAATTATGATTATTGTAAAATCACGTGAAGAAATCGAATTAATGCGCGAAAGTGCTTTGATCGTATCTAAAACATTAGGAATGATTGCTTCTGAAATTAAAGAAGGAGTTACCACATTATATTTGGACAAATTAGCTGAGGAATTTATCCGTGATCACGGTGCAGTTCCAAGTTTTTTGGGATTATATGATTTCCCGAATTCACTTTGTATGAGTCCAAACTCTCAGGTTGTACACGGAATCCCGAATAATATTCCATTGCAAAGTGGCGACGTTATTTCGGTAGATTGTGGTGCATTCAAAAATGGATATCACGGTGATCATGCTTACAGTTTTGAAATTGGAGAAGTTGCTCCTGAAGTTAAAAAACTTCTAAAAGTAACTAAAGAATCTCTTTATGTAGGAATCAGAGAATTTAAAGCAGGAAATCGCGTAGAAGATGTTGGAAATGCGATTCAAAAATATACCGAATCTCACGGTTACGGAGTTGTTCGTGAATTGGTTGGTCACGGTTTAGGGCAAAAAATGCACGAAGAACCAGAAATGCCAAACTACGGAAAACGTGGTCGCGGAAAACTTTTTGTTGAAGGAATGGTTGTTGCAATTGAGCCAATGATTAATATGGGAACAAAAAACATCAAACAACATAAAGACGGCTGGACAATTACCACTGCTGACGGAAAACCAAGTGCACATTTCGAACACGACGTAGCTTTAATAGATGGAAAACCGGAGTTGTTATCAACTTTCCAATACATCTATAAAGCTTTAGGAATCGAAAGCAATGAAGAAGACGAATTCAGAAAAGTGCCGTTAGTTTTGTAAACACTAATTTCACTAATTTCCACGAAATAATAGATTGCTGAAAATTTCACTAATGAACGATGAATAATGATGAATGAGTTGTATTTAAAAGAGGAGTCTTATAAAATTATTGGAATCTGTATGGAAGTTCATAAAATTTTAGGGAAAGGACATAGTGAGAAAGTTTACGGAGACGCATTAGAATATGAATTTCAAAAAAATAAAATTCCTTATAGTCGGGAATTGAAATACAATATCGCTTACAAAGACATAATTTTATCCAGTTATTACTTTGCTGATTTTGTAGTTTTTGATCAAATTATTTTGGAACTAAAAGCAATTATGACACTCTCAAGTAGTGAAATAAAACAAACATTAAATTACTTAGCTGCTTCAAAAAACAAACTGGGATTACTGGTTAATTTTGGAGAAGACAGTCTTAAATATAAAAGAATAATACTTTAACCCAAACCAAAGATTCGTGAAATTTCACCATCACATTAATCCGTGTAAATTTGTGAAATTCGTGTTCAAATCATCAAATCGTGAAAAAACTTTTTAAATTAGTCTTAAATACAATACCTCGTCCATTATTAATTCGTTTGAGTTATGTTGCCCGACCGATTTTGGCACTTTCGTTAAAAGGAACTAAATATACTGATCCTATTGACGGGAGAAGTTTTAGATCATTTTTGCCTTACGGATATGGAAAACAACGTAATAATGTGCTTTCGCCAAGTACACTTTCTTTAGAAAGACACCGTTTGCTTTGGTTGTATTTAAACGATCAGACTGATTTTTTTACTGCACCGAAAAAAGTGCTGCATTTTGCTCCGGAACAAGCTTTTTATAAAAGATTCCGTAAGCAGAAAAACTTAGATTACACTACAACCGATTTACTTTCGCCTTTAGCAGATGTAAAAGCAGATATCTGCAATTTACCTTTTAAAGACAATGAATATGACGTTATCCTATGTAATCACGTTTTAGAACATATTCCAGACGATACTAAAGCCATGCGAGAATTATATCGTGTTTTAAAACCAGGCGGAATGGCGATTTTGCAAATTCCACAAGACTTATCACGCGAAGTTACTTTTGCAGATGATTCGATTACAGATCAAAAAGAACGTGCTAAAATCTTCGGACAATACGATCACGTTCGTGTTTACGGCCGCGATTATTTCGACAAATTAAGAAGCATTGGTTTTATCGTTATTGAAGAAGATTACACCAATAAAATTGCACCAGAATTGGTAGAAAAATATTGTTTAGCAAAAGGCGAAATTATTCCGCTTTGCTTTAAACAGGAAAATTAGTTCTTACCATATAAGTGATATAAGTTCATTTAAAGAGTTTTCAAAATAGTTACTAATTTGAAAACTCTTTAATTTTTAGCCAAATTCCCAAATTACACGCCAACCAAATCTCTAAATCTTGGAACCTACAAAACCATTTCAGTTCTGTTTTGACATCAGTTTTGAAAAAAATCTGAATACCTATATCCCAACAGCATATATTATTGAAAATACCAGTGAAATAAAATATCTGGACAAAAAAGCAACAAAAGGTGTGCTTGAAAGTTTTGGAATTGATTTTGAAAATTTAGATTCCAATACCAAAAAAATACTGACAGCTTGCGACTCTCTAAAGCCTGACTTTATTTTCAAAAAATTCAGTGCCAAAATCAAATCAGCAAAAACAATTGCTGATTTACAAAAAGACTCCAAAATTGAGTTTGCCATTCGCCAGCATTTAAAATTCAACTTAGAATCCTTTTACAATTTAATTGTAAAAGAACAATTTCCGTTATCTGCTAATATGAGTGCCGAAAAGGATTTTTATCGCTGGAGAGTCGATACAAATCTGTTAGAGTTTGAACCTCAAATTCAATTTAACAAACACTCTGACGGAATTACTTATACCTTATCTTTAAAAGAAAACGAAACTTCATTTTTACCAATGAATAAAAGTGTAGATATTCTTTTGGATGAGCCAGGCTGGTTGATTATCGATAAAAAATTAGGACAGCTAAAGGACCTCAATTCTAAAAAGCTTTCACCTTTTTTAAAGAAAAAATCAATTGAAATACCTTCAAAATTAGTTGACAATTATTTTAAGAATTTCATTCCTGAAATAGCAAAAAAAATAGACATTGAAGCAACTGGTTTCGAAATTGAACTTCGCGACAAAATTATTTCATGCACGATTCAGCCTGTTTATGATTTCTTTAAAAACTGCTATTACCTTAACCTTTATTTTGACTATAACGGATATTTATTTGATGCCAGTAAAACTAAAAAAACACATTCGTTTGTTGATTTTAGCATTATCAATGAACCTAAAATAATTCAGTTTAAACGAAGTTCTGATGAAGTTTTATATACAGACAAATTACTTAAAATTGGTTTAATAAAAATCAAAAACGAATTGTTCGGATTGAATTCAGATTCCGAAATTCATGATCCTTATTCTAATATTCAATTCGTTATTGATCGTAAAGAAGAGCTCGAAAGTATTGGATTTACAATCCAGAATTTAAAACTGGAAAGCAAAGAAATCATTACCCAAAATCATATCGTTGCAACTTCAAAAGGAGAAACAAAAGAAGATTGGTTTGATATCAAAATAATCATTACAATTGGGGATTACACGATTAATTTCAGCGAAATTATTCCGAATATAAAAAGCAAAGAGAGACTGTTTTTATTGCCTGACGGAAACTATTTTTTGATTCCTTTAGAATGGCTTAGCAAATATAGTTCACTGGCAAAATTGGCCAAAACCGAAAATGGAAATCTACTTTTACGTAAAAATAATTTTGCAGCTTTAGATGCAATTCCGGAAATCAAAAACGAAGTAAATCCAATTCAGAAAGCTGAATATATCTCTTCTGATTTGCTAAAAGCAACTTTGAGACCTTATCAAATTGACGGTGTAAAATGGCTTTTGGGTCATTTTAACTCTAATTTAGGCGCTTGTCTTGCTGATGACATGGGACTTGGTAAGACATTACAGACTTTAGCCGTTATGGTTGCAGTACAGGAACAATTAGGATTTACTACTAAAACCACCAATTTTGATTTGTTCCAGAATGAAACTACTATCGAAAAAGAACCGCTTAAAACCCTGATCGTTTTACCGTCTTCACTGGTTTTTAACTGGTACAACGAAGCTGCAAAATTTACACCGCATTTTTCAAAAATGCAATATGTTGGCAACGATAGAAAATTACTGGCGAATCGATTAGAATCGTCAGATTTGATTTTTACCAGTTATAATATTATTCATCGTGATATTTCAATTTTAGAAAAATACAATTTCCGCTATTTAATTTTAGACGAAAGTCAATACATTAAAAATAAGGATTCTAAAATTTTTAAAGCCATTAATAAAATAAATACGGTTCATAAAATCGCTTTAAGTGGTACACCAATCGAAAACTCGTTGGACGATTTGTGGTCGCAAATGCAATTTATAAATCCGGATATTTTGGGTACTTATGCTTTTTTTGCTGAAAATTTTAAAATCCCAATTGAGAAAAAACAGAATGAAGATGTTTTATCTGAATTGAAAAACCTTGTTCAGCCTTATATTTTAAGAAGAACCAAAGAACAGGTTTTAAAAGATTTACCTGAATTAACAGAGCAGATTTACTATTGCGATATGGATCCTGAACAGGAAAAACTATATGAAAAAGAGAAATCAAAAGCTCGAAACTTTTTATTAAAAACAGATGGGTCGAGTCCGGACAAAATTAGCATTATCAATACTTTGATGAAGTTAAGACAACTGAGCAATCACCCAAAAATGGTAGATCAGGAATCAGAAATTGATTCCGGAAAATATATCGCGGTTACTAATTATCTGGAAAATCTAGTTAAAGGAAAACAGAAAACCATCATTTTTAGTTCGTTTGTTACTAATTTGAGTTTTTACACGGATTGGTGTAAAGAAAACAAAATAACATATTGTGAAATTACAGGCGAAACTCCTGCAAAGAAAAGAGAGCAGCAGGTAAATTTATTTCAGGAAAAAGAAGAGCCTTTGTTATTTTTTATTTCGCTTAAAGCGGGCGGTGTCGGATTGAATATTACCAAAGCTTCGTATGTTTTATTTTTAGATCCGTGGTGGAATCCTTTTGCAGAAAAACAAGGTGTTGGAAGAGCACACCGAATAGGACAATTAAACAAAGTAAATGTCATTCGATTTATTTCGAAAAATACCGTCGAAGAAAAAATTATCAAACTACAGGAAAACAAAAAGCTGTTATCTGATTCTCTTTTAGAAGAAAGTTATGTTAACGATGAAATCGAAGTTAATTTAGAATACATCTTGGGTTCTTAATAACTTGTTTTCAAAACCAATAAATTGGCATCATATTCGTTATATAAAATTCTTATATTTACAATCTTACAACGTAATAAGATGCCAAAATTTTTATTTAGAAATCTCCTGTTGCTTTTCATTTTTGCTTCGGCGACAGCTCAGAACGTACAAACAGAAGTTGTACCTCCCTATAATATCAAAACTGTTTCATTTATTCAGGGTGGTAATAATGTTGTTCCAATATTTCAATTAGGCGATTCATTCCAATTTCAATTTGATGATTTATTTGGTAATGAAGCTAATTATTATTTTGAAGTCACCCATTGCGATTACAATTGGGTCCCAACTGATATTCCAAAAACAGATTATATAAGTGGTTTCGACAATCAGAGAATTACAGATTATTCGAATTCATTCAACACACTTCAGGTTTATTCTCATTATCGACTTCCTTTCCCAAATCAGTTTACTAGTCAGCTGCGCATTTCAGGAAACTATATTTTGAAAATTCTTAATGAAGACAGAGAAGTTGTCTTCTCCAGAAAGTTTATTTTATACGAAGATCATTCTACGGTTACGGCTCAGGTAAAAAGAAGCCGTGATGTTACTAATATAGATTACAAACAAAATCTTGATTTTGCTGTATTATCAAACGACATTGTTTTTCAGACTCCGTTGCAAAACGTAAAAGTTCTTTTATTACAAAACGGAAATTTTAATACCGCTATTAAAAACATTCCGCCACAATATACAATCGGAAATCAACTGGTTTATAAATACGATAAAGAAACCCAGTTTTGGGGCGGAAACGAGTTTTTATATTTTGAAAATAAGGATATCCGCGCCGGAAGTAATAATGTTGCAAGAGTTGGTGCAAATAATGATATTTACAATTCTTACTTATACACAAATCTGGCGCGAGCCAATCAGATTTATACTTTAAATCAGGATGTAAACGGAAACTTTGTTGTCAAAAATATAAACGCCGCCAATAACGAAATCGAAGCTGATTATGCCTGGGTTTATTTCAGCTTGTCTGCTCCGGCTTTCAGATCATCAAGCAAAGACATTTATATTACAGGAATGTTCAACAATTACAGCCTGTCGCCAGAATATAAAATGGATTATAATGCCGAAAAAGCATTATATGAAAAAGCGGTTATGATTAAGCAGGGTTTTACAAATTTTCAATACACAATTGCCGATAAAAAAGGTGTTATTGACCATGAAAATGCAATTGACGGAAATTTTTATCAAACTGAAAATGAGTACACCATACTAGTTTATTACAAAGAAACCTCAGATCGTTATCAAAGAGTTATAGGAAAAGGAAATGCCAACTCAATAAACATCATAAATTAAAACATTATTCCCTATTCATTAAAACATTGTTAAGGTTTCGGGCGGAATGATTTTTTTTTGTAGATTTGCACATATAACGCACACATATATACTACTTTAGTATGGTTTCTCAAATTACAAGAGGCATAAAAATATCAGTTTTAACTAGTTTTGAAGGTACTTACTTCAAGAACTATAAGATTCATTTTGCCTTTAGTTATGTCGTTACAATCGAAAATCACAGCAAAGATTCAGTTCAGTTAACTTCTCGTCACTGGGAAATTTTCGACTCATTAAATGACTTAGAAGTTGTTGACGGAGAAGGTGTTATTGGAAAAAAACCAGTTTTAAAACCTGGAGAAAATCACACTTATAGCTCTGGTTGTTTACTATCATCTCCTTATGGCGCGATGAAAGGTCATTTTAATATGATCAATTTTACTACAACAAAAACATTCAAAGTTATTGTTCCTACTTTTAGAATGTGTGCTCCGTTTGCTTTAAACTAATTTATAGTTTAAAAACTGCACTTTTTATCGTTATCTAAATCATAAATTTGTCAAATTATTAATTTATCCTTTGTACTTTTGTGCAACGTTAGATTATTCGTAACAATCAAATCGTCTAACGCATAAATTGTCTAATTATCTAATTTTAAATAACATGCTAAAAGGATTCTTTCATGTACCAAAAGCGGTAAACGAACCGGTAAAAGGATACGCACCTAACTCACCAGAAAAAGCAGCTGTTCAGGCAGCTTATACCACTATGTGGAATTCTAAAATTGACGTTCCTTTATATATTGGAAGCGAAGAAATCAGAACTGGAAATACAAGAACAATGTCAGCTCCACACGATCACAAACATATCGTAGGAACTTATCATTTAGCTGAAAAACAACATATCGAAAAAGCAATTGCTAATGCTCTTGAATCAAGAAAAGCATGGGCAAATATGGCATGGGAACAACGTGCTGCTATTTTCTTAAAAGCTGCTGAACTTATTGCAGGTCCATACAGAGCTCGTATCAACGCAGCTACAATGATTGGACAATCTAAAAATATTCACCAGGCAGAAATTGATGCTTCTTGCGAATTAATTGACTTTTTGCGTTACAACGTAGAATTCATGACGCAAATTTATAACGATCAGCCAAAATCAGATTCTTCTGTTTGGAATCGTTTAGAATACAGACCTCTTGAAGGTTTTGTTTACGCTATTACTCCTTTCAACTTTACTGCCATTGCTGCAAATCTTCCTGCAAGTGCTGCTATGATGGGTAACGTTGTGATCTGGAAACCAAGTGATAGTCAAGTTTTCTCTACACAAATTATCATCGAAGTTTTCAAAGAAGCTGGTGTTCCTGATGGAGTTATCAATGTTGTTTTTGGTGATGCTTTAATGATTACTGATACTGTTTTGGCAAGCCGTGATTTTGCCGGAATTCACTTTACAGGATCAACTCACGTATTTAAAGATATCTGGGCTAAAATTGGTGCAAACATTCACAATTATAAAACATATCCAAGAATTGTTGGAGAAACTGGTGGTAAAGATTTTATCATTGCACACCCAAGCGCAAACGTAAAACAAGTTGTTACTGGTATTACTCGTGGTGCTTTTGAATTTCAAGGACAAAAATGTTCAGCAGCTTCAAGAGCTTATATTCCACAAAGTTTATGGCCAGCTGTAAAAGAACAATTAATTGCTGATGTAAAATCAATGAAAATGGGTTCTCCTGAAGATTTCGGAAACTTCATTACTGCAGTTATTCACGAAGGTTCTTTTGATAAATTAGCTAGTTATATCGACCAGGCTAAAAAAGACGCTGATGCTGAAATCATCGTTGGAGGAAATTACGATAAATCAGTTGGATACTTTATCGAGCCAACAGTTATTGTAACTACAAACCCAAAATACACTACAATGGAAACCGAATTATTCGGACCAGTTATTACTATTTATGTTTATGAAGATGCAAAATGGGAAGAAGCTTTAGAATTAGTTGATACTACTTCTGAGTATGCTTTGACAGGAGCTGTATTTAGCCAGGATCGTTATGCTATTGAAGTAGCAACTACTAAATTGCAAAATGCTGCCGGTAACTTCTACATCAACGATAAACCAACAGGAGCTGTTGTAGGAATGCAGCCTTTTGGTGGAGCAAGAGCTTCAGGAACTAACGATAAAGCAGGTTCTGCATTAAACTTATTACGTTGGGCATCTCCTAGAACTATCAAAGAAACTTTTGTAACTCCAGAAGATTACAGATACCCGTTTTTAGGATAATTTTTTGTTTCAAGTTTCAAAGTTTCAAGTTAGAAACTTTGTCAATATAAAAAAGCCGAATCTTTTAATTAAGATTCGGCTTTTGCTTTTATAACATCAGTTACTTAATTATCTATAGTTTAAAACTTGAAATAGTATGAAAACTATCTGCTTCTTTATTTTTTTCTCCTTCAAAAGTATCATAATTCACAACCAGCAATTTTCCTTTATAGACAATAGTTTCACAAGGATTATCTAATTGTCCGTCAGAACCGTTTGCGTTTTCATTTTCCCAAATTAAAGAAATCGTATTTGTATCTAAATTTAGCTGATGCACACTATTATTTTCGTAATTGGCTATAAAAATGGAGTTTCTTTTTTCGTCATAAAAAAAGCCATCACAGCATTTTAATTGATCCGAATCAAAAACAACCTTTTTAGACTTTACTTTTCCATCCTTAAAAAACTCTATTTTGGTAATCACACCATCGCCAAAGTTTCCTGCATATAAGTTTCCTTTTTTATCAAAAGCAATTCCATCAATCCCGATTGTTCTTTTAGTAACTTCAGGTTTTAAATTAAAAGTTGCAATTAGATAATCTTTCTTATTTGATGAATCCAGAATGATGTTTTTCTTATTTAATTGTTCTAATGAAAAACTATAAATTCCGCTTTCTCTTCTGTTTTCAAACAAAGCATCAGTTATATAAATTCGGTTTTTTGACCATCTTACCGCTTCTCCAAAATTAAATCCTTCAACTAAAACCTCAGCATTTATTGGTTTTCCATCTTTTACAATAACTCTGATTAATCTGGAGAAATTTTCATTTCTGGTAAAAAACTGATTGTCCATTACATATAAATTCCCATCAGGTCCAAACTCCATTCCCATCGGATGTACTTTTTTTGTAACGGGATGCAATGGCAATTTGTCAAACCAGGTTACCGACTTGTCATTCTCATCGAAGGTTAGGATTTTGCTGCCATATTTTTCAAATGAAACTGCATTTGTAATAGCCAGGAACAAATTCCCTTTTTTATCAAGCGCCATTCCGTCCGGCGTTTGACAAGTTTCGCCTAAGTCCGCGAACAAAGTGGGTTTGATTGATTTAGAAATTTCATTGTATTTAATTTCCTGATTACTTTCTTGCGAAAATAAATTTGAAGCGCTCATTAAAATCAGAATACCAATTGTGTTTTTAATTATTCTTTTCATTTAGTTTTAAGTTAGTTTATTGTTTAAAAAAGGATTTTTACTTTAACACTTCGCTTAGAAATGCCACCAATACAAGGATAAATTTGATCATAATTGTTTTTTAAGCGAATATAAACGTAACAAGTTCTGAGATTTATAGGCGCAATTGAAAAGGTCATTTTAGCATTCAAATAATGAATAATCTAATTCTATTGCGTTCGTATGCTGAAACGCTGTTTTTGAAAGCAAAAACCCATTATTTATAGCAACAAACAAAGCTTAGTTTTATATTTTGTTACCTTGCTCCCAATTAAAATACCTTATGAATTTCATCAAAAAACTGGATTTAAAAAGAATTGCTCTTCATTGTTTCTACTGGATTTTCTTTTTTTTCTTTTATGTTTCAAACAAGTCTGACAATGAAAATTATTATGACTTTACTTTTATTTATACCTGGAAAATTTTGGCACAGGTTTCAGTTGCTTATGGCTTAATATATTGGATTATTCCAAACACTTTAAACAAAAAAAGATATCTGCTTTTTATCATTTCAGCTCTAGGCTGGCTTTATCTTGTTTTTGCACTTTTAATGATTTTAAAATTTTATTATCTGGAACCAAAATTTCCGGATTTCTTTAAGGATTGGTTCGGACATAAAATGACGGTTCCTGAAAGATTGACTTCATTTAAACTGATGTTAAGAGAGTTTTCTTTTATCACTTATCCTGTTATTATCTTAGGATTTATAAGTTTTAACCGCAAACAGCAACGCCTTTTAAAACTGGAAGAAGAAAAAAAATCAATGGAATTAAAGGTCTTAAAGAATCAATTAAATCCTCATTTTCTGTTTAATACTTTAAATAACCTATATACTTTAACCTTAAAAAAAGATGATAAAGCACCTGAAGTAATTGCTAAGTTATCTGAAATTCTCGATTTTGTACTTTATCGTTGTAACGAAGATTATGTTTCTATCGAAAAAGAAATCACTTTGATAGAAAATTATATTGCATTAGAAAAACTCCGCTACAGCGAAAACAGATTAGATATTTTGTTTACCAAAGACATTCAGTACAATCACAAAATTTCGCCCTTAATTGTACTAACATTTATAGAAAATGCTTTTAAACACGGAGTTATAAATGAAACCGAAAAAGCAAAAATCAGATTGCATTTAGAAAGTAAAAAGGACCAAATTGTTTTTAGTATTGAAAACACAAAACCTCAAAATGATCTTAAACCTCTTTCTGATAAATCTAAAATTGGATTAGAGAATGTCAGGAAACAATTGGATTTATTATATCCTAAAAAACATCAGTTAGAAATAGCCGAGACACAAAACAATTATACTGTTAAACTTTATCTTATTCTTTAATATAAATCTAATCTTATGACGAAACATTTAATTAATCTCTTTTTCTTTTGTTCTTTTATTACAGCAACTAGCCAATCTAAATCCATAGACACTTTGGTTGATATTGGAAATCATAAATTACATTTCAAGATCGTAAAAGGCAACGGAACACCAATTCTTTTTGATTCGGGCGGAGGAAATGATGGTTCAGTTTGGAATTCTATTTTAGAGAAATTATCAACTATTACCAATGCTCCTTTAATAACCTATGATCGTGCAGGTTTTGGAAAAAGTACGATCGATACTTTGCAAACCGACGAATCAAAACACGGTATTATAAGCAGCATTGAGGATTTAGAAAAAGGACTGAAAAAACTAGGATATGATAAAGAAATCTTGTTAGTTTCTCATTCTTATGGAGGTTACCTTTCAGCGCTGTATGCTGCCAGACATCCTAAATTAGTTAAAGGCATTGTACTTATAGATGTGAATCATAATTATTATGAAGATGGTGTGATCGAAAAAATAGTCGCCACGCAAGATAAATTGATTCCGGAATGGAAGAAAAATAATAAAGGAACCTATTATATGTCGGCAACAATTCTTGAAACCGTGAAAATAATGAGTAAAATTTCGATCCCGAAAAGCATTCCGGTTGTTGATTTCGTCAATGGAATCCCTTTCTTAAAAGTAACCGAAGAAATTGAACGTTGGAAAGAATGCCATAAAAATTTTGTAGCGAATAATCCTAATGTTACTGGCATTGTTGCAAATGACTGCAGTCATGGAATTTGGGTTGGCAATCCGCCATTAATCATTACTACAATAGCAAAAATGTATGCCAGTACTTCTAAACAAAAATCTGAAATTCAAGAACGTGCTTTGCAATATGCTATAACAGCCAACAATGAAGAAAAAGCTGAAGATGTAGCTTTCTACCATTCTGAAGATGATTTGAATACCTGGGGTTATAAATTATTAGGGAAAAATGAAAATCAAAAAGCAGCAGAAATTTTCAAACTTAATATACTCCTTAATCCTGCAAGTGCAAATGTGTATGACAGTTATGGAGAAGCATTATTGAAAACAGATCAAAACGAAGCAGCAATTAAAATGTACAAAAAATCGCTTGAGCTTAATCCTGAAAATAAAAACGCAAAAGAAGTTTTGGAAAGAGTAACAAAAGATAACTCAAAACCGCTAAATTAGATTTTAAAATATTTATTCTTTTTTGAATGAAACACAAATGTATTATTGTTGACGACGAGCCTTTGGCAAGAGAATTAATTGCTTCTCATCTAGTAAATTTTGAAAGTTTTGAATTAATCAATTCTTTTGAAAATGCATTAAAAGCCTATACTTTTTTGGAAACAAATACAGTTGATTTAATTTTTCTGGATATCGAAATGCCTTTACTAAAAGGAAATGACTTCCTGAAGAAACTCAAAAATCCGCCAAAAGTGATTTTTACAACTGCTTATAGAGAATATGCAATTGAAGGATATGAACTCAACGTTATAGATTATCTTTTGAAACCAATAACTTTTGATCGCTTTTTTGTTTCAATCGAAAAATTCAAACAATTACAAACTTCAAAAAAAGAAATTAGCTCAACAACTGAGAATCATATTTTTGTAACCAGCGGCAGTAAAAACATCAAAATTATCTTTGATGAAATTTTGTACGTCGAAAGTCTGAAAGATTATATCACCATTCATCTTGAAAGCGGAAAATCGCATCATATAAAACAAAACATTTCGGTTTTTGAAAAATTACTGAACGCTAATTTTGTTCGAATTCATCGCTCTTTCATTATTCAGACAAAAAAAATGACTGCATATTCTAAAAACGAAGTTGAAATAAATACCATTGAAATTCCAATTGGAACCAGCTACAAAGAAAACTGGCTGAATCATTTAGAAACGATTGTTCTAAAATAAAAAAATCCGAATCTTACCTATTATAAGATTCGGATTTTTTTTTATTTAATTAAACTCTACAAGAAACTCACTTCGGCTAAATGAATATCATAATATCCGCCAATTAATTATATCATCCTGTAAAACAACATCATAGTTTCATATTTTTTAAAAATGTAATCCTTTTCTTACTTAGTTGATTTTCAGGTATATAGATCAAGAAAAAACTTATTCTAACATTTTAAAAACTTATTCTATCTCTCTAAAAATAAGGTCCGTTATAAATTTGCATAATATTTAACAACAATAAATAAAAGATAAAATATTATATAACTACACAACTTTTAAAAAAAAGAATTATGAGAAATTTAAACAATGTACCGAAAGTGATTCTAAAATCAAAAAGCATTGGTCATTCAATTGATTTTAAATGGAATAACAAAAAAATGGAAAGTTTTTTAGATCCGTTAGAAGGAAATGAAGAACTTGAAAATGTATTAAACAAAATTGGTCATAAAGCCTGCATGGGACTAACTGCATCTTTATTAGAATGGGTATCGTGGCGTTTTGCAGGATACACAACATCGACCGGTGATACACAAAAACGCATAGAGGCTCTTTGGTCTTCTATAGACAATCCTAATAATACAAAACCATTGATCTTTGACGCAGATCTTGATATATCAGATTCAGGCTCAGTAAACGGACCATTATGGGTAGCCCTTATGACCGTAAGGATGATTGATGTTAGATATAGAAAAGGATCTTATTTTCTTCAAAGTGAAATCATTGGACTAATATTACTTGCTCGTCATATTACACCAAAGAAAAGAATTTTCGATAAATGGTTCAACAGTACAATAGCAGAATTAATACAATTATTTCCATGCCCATACAACCATGAAAAGGTTAACCAAAACGACGAAGATGTTTACGATTCTTCTAATGAAGCTGTAATATCTCGTGAATTTTTCTTTGATTCCAAATTCAGTTATACATCTGAAGCATCTGAATTGGGGCTCAATGACCTGATCAGTAATTTAGATCATAAAGGAAATCCATTTTTACAATTATCACAAAAAGCATCTTAATTATAATTCACTATTTGAAATGCGAAACCCGGCAACAATACTTTATCGAGTATTATTGTCGGGTTCTTTATGTTTAGAAAAATTTAAACTGTAAACTTTAAAGGCAAATGCACCACTTTTTTGGTTTCAAAAAATTCATCTTCAAAAATAGTAGATAAATCATATAAAGTTGCTTTCGGAAAATCTTTTAGTTCTTCTGTCAAATCACCGCCTTTTAAATATAGAATACCATTTTTCAAAGTGTGCTTATGCTGCTTTTTGATTTTATCTTTTATCCAGGAAACAAAATCAGGCATATTGGTTACAGCCCGGCTTACAATAAAATCGAAATCCCCTTTTACTAATTCAGCACGTTTTTGTTCTGCTTTTACGTTCTTTAATTCTAACGCATCAACAACACCCTGAACCACTTTAATTTTCTTGGCAATAACATCAATTAAATAAAAACGCGTTTCCGGAAAAAGAATTGCTAACGGAATGCCCGGAAATCCTCCACCGGTTCCAACATCCAAAACAGTTGCCCCCGGCTCAAACTTCATGATTTTTGCAATTCCCAGCGAGTGCAAAATGTGTTTAGTATATAAGGCATCAATATCTTTACGTGAAATCACATTGATTTTTTCATTCCAATCGTGGTATAAAAAGTCTAATTTTTGAAATTGTTCGATTTGAATGTCGGTCAAATCAGGAAAATATTTCAATATCTCATCCATTGCTCTAATTTTTTAACAAAAGTACTACTTTACGATTGAAATATTTAACTCAATTTTGCAAATTGAAAATTTATAATAATTACCTTTGAAACCTATTTAAATTAATTATGAATAACACTGCGCCTACATTTGCTAAGCAAGACAATCTGAAGTTCTTCAGAACACTTAACTCACGAGTAAACAATTACTTCAAGGAGAACAACATTCAGAAAACAGGGAACTGGAAGCTGCACTTAAAAGCTGTTATTCTTTTTGCCGTTTTTCTAACGCCGTACTTTTTGATCTTAACTCTTAACATGCCGTTTTGGGCACAATTGTTATTAAATATTCTTATGGGAGTTGGAATGGCCGGAATTGGAATGAATGTGATGCACGACGGAAATCACGGGTCATATTCTTCAAAATCATGGATCAACAAAATTATGGGCGGAAGCATTTATGTTTTAGCCGGAAACGTACACAACTGGCAAGTGCAACACAATGTACTTCACCATACATACACTAATATTCACGGTCATGATGAAGATCTTGATGCCGGAAGAATTATTCGATTTACACAAAATGCTGAATGGCACCGTTTTCATAAATTTCAACATTATTATTCTTTCTTTTTATACGGACTATTGACTTTCAATTGGGCTTTAACAACCGATTTTAAGCAAATGAAAGGTTATTTAAAAAGAAAATTATCATACGGAACACCTCAAAGCCCTGCCAAATTATGGACTGTTTTAGTGATCACAAAAATAATCTACGTTTTAATCTGGATGGTTTTACCAATGATTTTAGGTGTAACATGGTGGAAAGTTGTTATTGGATTTTTCGTAATGCACTACACAGCGGGATTAATTTTGAGTATCGTTTTTCAATTGGCACATGTTGTTGAAGAGACTTCAAATCCGGTTCCGAATGAAGATGGAGAAATGGAAAATACATGGGCAATTCATCAATTGTACACAACAGCTAATTTTGCTCCAAAAAATAAAGTAGTTAACTGGTTTACAGGAGGATTAAATCACCAAATTGAACATCATATTTTTCCAAATATCAGTCACATCCACTATGGAAAAATTGCCGAAATTGTAAAACAAACCGCGATCGAATGCAACTTGCCTTATCATGAATTCAAAACCATGAGAGGAGCCGTTATCGCACATTACAAGCATTTGAAAGACCTTGGAATGAAACCCGAATTAGCATAAAATCTAAAAAAATCTATTAATAATTAACCATCCTTAATTTAAAGTTGAAATTAGGGACATTCAAAATTTTTATAATGAATCATATTCTTTCAGACAGAATCAACAACTTAGCGACATCACAAACATTAGCAATGGCTGCTTTAGCACGCGAGTTAAAAGCACAAGGAAAAGACATAATCAGTTTAAGTTTAGGCGAGCCTGACTTTAATACTCCTGACTTTATTAAAGAAGCGGTTAAAAAAGCTGTCGACGAAAACTACAGTACATATTCTCCAGTAGAAGGTTATTTAGAATTGAGAGAAGCGATTTGCAGAAAATTTAAAAGAGACAATAATTTAGAGTACAAACCAACTCAAATCGTCGTTTCTACAGGAGCAAAACAATCTTTATACAACATTGCGCAAGTAATGTTAAATGATGGTGACGAGGTTATTTTACCTGCACCTTACTGGGTTTCTTATTTCGAAATTGTAAAACTTTCAGGTGGAGTTCCTGTTGAAGTTCCAACGTCTGTAGATACTGATTTCAAAATTACTCCAGAACAATTAGAAGCAGCTATCACACCAAAAACAAAAATGATGTGGTTCTCTTCTCCTTGTAATCCATCCGGATCTGTTTATAGCAGAGAAGAGTTAACAGCCCTTGCAAAAGTTTTAGAAAAACACCCAAACATATACGTAGTTGCTGACGAAATTTATGAGCACATCAATTTCTCAGGAACATTCTGCAGTATCGGTTCAATCCCGGGAATGCTAGAAAAAACAATCACTGTAAACGGAGTTGCAAAAGCATTTGCCATGACAGGATACAGAATTGGTTATATTGGAGCACCTGAATTTATCGCAAAAGCGTGTACAAAAATCCAGGGACAAGTAACTTCTGGAGCAAACTCTGTGGCGCAACGTGCTACAATTACTGCTGTAGACGCTGATCCAAGCGTATTAAATCACATGGTTGAGGCTTTTCACGGTCGTAGAGATTTAGTTGTTGGATTATTAAAAGAAATTCCAGGAGTAAAAATCAACGTTCCTGAAGGAGCATTTTATGTATTCCCAGACGTTTCTTCATTCTTCGGAAAAACATTAAGAGGAACTGAAATCAAAGATGCAAACGATGTTTCAATGTACCTTTTAGCAGAAGCTAACGTAGCAACTGTAACAGGCGATGCTTTCGGAAATCCAAATTGTATCCGTTTTTCTTACGCAACAAGCAACGATATTTTAAAAGAAGCATTACGCAGAATCAAAGAAGCTTTGACTACATAAAAACATAAATCATTTTACTAAAACGGCTTAAGGTTTAAAGTTTCATCACTTTATACTTTGAGCTGTTTTTTTATGCAGTTAATTTGGGCGTGTTTCGCCGCGGCGAATCGGGCTATCCATTTCAAGTCCTCGCACTTTCTTCGTCAGGCTCTGGGCTTTCCACTTCTATCCCTCACGCAAAAAAAGAGATAAATGTTTTTTGTTTTATAAAAAATCAAAAACCAATTTCCTGAGGTCAGGAAGTTGGTATCATTTTTAATAAGTATAAATCAACTTGCAATATTTTTTATATATTTAACAAACATTACCTTCCTTTTCCATTTAAGACCAAACTAATAATATAAATTAAACACATAAAAAATTGGATAGAATAGAATTTTTAAGAGAGTGGTTTTATAAAGAAGAGGAAAGAAAAAACTGTTTAAATGATTCATTAAACATTCCTATTGGTATTTTAACGGCTTTGATTGCGCTAATATCATATTTTTTCAATGAATTTAATCCCACAAAGGAAAGTATTTACATAAAATATCCGTTCTATCTCTTTATTATTATATCATTGTTTTTTTGGGTGCTTAGTGTATTCAAATTATTACAATCATATAATGATTTATATAAAGGATATTCATATTTAGGTTTTCCAAAACCAAGTTTTCTTAAAGATGAAAATGAGATTCTCAAAGACTATTTAAAAAAACACAAAAAACTATTAGATAAGAATACAACTCTTGAAGAATTAGAAAAAAATAGTTTAGAAAAGTTATTAATCGAATGTTTAGAAACAAATGTTTACAATAATGATAGAAAATCAGCATATTTACATTCATCAAAAATTCACATAATTAATAGCCTAATTTTAATATTAATTTTATCTACTTTTTTTACCGCAAATTACATTAGGAATAAAGAAGAAAAAATTCAAAAAATCGAAGTAACAAATTATAATTCATCTAAAATGGCACAAGACGACAAAAGACCAATGGCACCACCTCCGCCTCAACAGCCTCCAAGAGTTATTAAAGAGAGTGAACAACCAAGACAATCACCACCTCCTCAACGTCCTCAACCGGGAGAAAGAAAACATCCCTAAATAATTCTATGGTAGGGGATATAAAAAATATTGTAGTTTTTGAAAGTCTAATTAATGAAAGATTAACTGGAACTGAAATTTACAATGAGACGATTGTAAAAAAAATAGATTTATATAAAAAATCGTTTACCCATAAACTTTACTCAATTAACTCAAAAAATGAGTTAATTGAGTTATTAAAATATTATGATTATAATTCTACACATCTAATTGGAGGCATTTTATTCCACTTTGAAATGCATGGCGCAAGCGATTATAGTGGTTTAATATTATCGAATGGAGAGCTAATCACATGGAAAGAATTGACTAATTTATTTCGACCAATAAACATCAAGGTTTGTAATAAATTATTTATAACAATGGCAACATGTCACGGAAGATATCTTTATAAAGGAATCGAAACATTTGAAAAAACACCCTATTCCGGATATATATCAGCAAATAACGCAATTTATCCTTCGGAAATTGTTGAAAAATTCACTATTTTATTCGATAGACTTATAGAAAATGGAAATCTTGTCGATGCCCGTTTACTTATGCAAAAAACAGAAACAAATTTCTATTATAAAGATACAGAAACAGCTTTTGAAGATAGTTATAAATCAATATATGACAAATTAATGAACAATGAAGAATATAAGGCAAACTATATACAAGGCGTTAAAATTCAAGCTAAAAAAGACAGACAGCCAATACCTGATGCGGAAACTTTAGAACTAATTTTTCAAAGAGCCTTAAAAGATTCTTACCACAAACATAAAAAAGCTTTTGAGTTTTAAAAAATTGTATTGGTTAACCATCATCATTCCATATTAGTTAACTATTTCAAAAAAAGTCACTTCAGCATTAGCAAACTCGAAATATTTATAAGAACTTTGCAAACTTTTTTCCGTGAATACCACAAAAGCCTAAAGTACTAAAAATGAAGAAGAAAATTGAAATATTAGCTCCTGCTAAAGATTTAATTGGGGGAATGGCAGCTATCAATAGTGGCGCCGATGCAGTTTATATTGGTGCACCACAATTTGGTGCGCGCTCAAATGCCAACAATTCTATCGAAGATGTTGCTGCTTTGGTACAATATGCGCATTTATTTAATGCACAGGTTTTTGTAGTTATGAACACCATTTTGTACGACAATGAATTAGAAACTTGTCGTTCAATGATTTGGGAATTATACGATATTGGTGTCGATGCCCTGATTATTCAGGACATGGCGATTATGGAAATGGACTTACCTCCTATCGTACTGCACGCAAGCACGCAAGCCAATAATCGTGATGCCGATAAAATTAAGTTCCTTAAAGATGCCGGAATCAAACGTGTCGTTTTAGCACGTGAATTGAACCTGCATCAAATTAAAACGATTTACGACGAAGCTGATGTTGAATTAGAATTTTTCGTAACCGGAGCTTTATGTGTTTCTTTTAGCGGAAACTGTTATATGAGTGTGGCAAACGGAGAACGCAGCGCCAACCGTGGTTCTTGTGCCCAAAACTGCCGTTTACCGTATAACTTAATCGACGGAAACGGAGAAACTTTAATCAGAAACAGTCACTTACTTTCGATAAAAGATTTAGATATTTCAGATCAGATTCCAAATTTGATTGAAGCTGGAATCGTTTCCTTTAAAATTGAAGGACGATTGAAAGATGTGGTTTACGTAAAAAACAACGTATCATATTTACGTCAAAAATTAGACAGTTATTTAGAAGGCGAAGGAAGCGAAAAATACATGAAAGCTTCTTCCGGAACTTGTACTTATACTTTTGATTCCTCGTTAAACAGAACCTTCAATCGTGGTTATACGGATTATTTCGTAAACGAAAGACACAGCTCCATTGGTTCTTGGGAAAGCCCAAAATCAAAAGGACAATATATTGGTAAATTAATCAGAACCGTTGGAAACGCTTACGAAATCGAAAACGGCGAATTATTAAACAATGGTGACGGACTTTGTTTCATCAACGAAAATAACGAAGCTGACGGAATCTACGTAAACAAAGCCGAAAATGGTAAAATTTATCCAAACGTTTTAAAAGAAGTAAAAGACGGAACTTTCATCTATAGAAATAACGACGCTGCTTTTATCAAAATTGTTGAAAGAGAAGATAGTGCTGTTCGTAAATTAAGCACCACTTTATTACTTACTGAAACTGAAACTGGTTTCGAATTAATCGCAACTGATGAAGACGGAAATGTAAGCATCGTTAATTTAGAACACGCAAAAGAACAGACCAAAACCGGCGAATCAATCGACGAAAACATTAAAACACAATTGGCAAAAACAGGTTTCACACCTTACACTGCTGATGAAATCAACATTATGTTTTCTCAAAACTGGTTCCTTCCTATTTCAAAAATCAACGAAATGCGAAGAACCGTTTACGATCAGCTAACCGAAATTCGTTTAGCAAATTACAAACGTGAAGAACACCAATTGGTAAAAACGTCACATCCGTATCCTGAAACCAAATTAGATTTCATGTACAACGTTTCAAACAAAACGGCTCGTAAATTCTACGAACGTCATGGTGTAACCGAAATAGAAAAAGCATTCGAATTACAATGGGATCCAGGAAAATCTCGTGTAATGACAACCAAATATTGCATCAAATACGAATTAAAAAAATGTCCGATACACCAAAAAGACATAGCAGGTGTCAAGGTAAAAGAACCTTTAGTTTTAAAACAAGGTGAACTTGAATACAAACTAAAATTCAACTGCAAACCCTGCGAAATGGAAATCTGGGAAAAAGATGCAGAATTCGAAATCGAAGAAGATCATTTTCATTAATATACAAACCGATACTTTTAAAGTGTCGGTTTTTTTATTTTGGGCGTGTTCGCCGAAAAAGGCGAACCGGGCTATCCGTTACAAGTCCTCGCACTTCCTTCGTCAGGCTGCGGGCTTTCCACTTCTATCCCTCACGCGAACGTTTTCATAAGAACTTTTTCATTTACCAAAATTCATATACTTGCAATCTTGTCATTCCGAGGAACGAGGAATCTCCGCAAGTAGCTCGACAAAGATTGGCTTACTGGAACGGAGTTACTCGCGGAGATTCCTCGTTCCTCGGAATGACAAACTATACGGTTACGATATATAAAGTAAATTATTATTTAAATTAAAATCTGCTGAATCTGCAAAATCCGCGTGAAAAATTCTTTGTGAGCTTTTTTAAACTTAAATATTAAAACTTCGCGAACTTTGCGGTTAAATATAGATTGTGCAGACGCACTGCAGTGCGCCTCTACGTTAATACATATGAATAGAACTTTGCGGTTAAAAACATTTTTCCCTACTTTTACTACTCCATTTATATTCCAAAATTTCAAATATCCTCCTATGAAAATACTACTTCTGGGTTCAGGCGAATTAGGCAAAGAATTTGTCATTGCCGCGCAACGAATCGGACAAACCATAATTGCAGTTGACAGCTACGAAAATGCTCCGGCAATGCAAGTTGCTCATGGCTTTGAAGTGATCAACATGCTTGACGGCGAAGCCCTTGACCGAATCGTAGCCAAACACAAACCAGATTTTATAGTTCCTGAAATAGAAGCCATTCGCACCGAACGTTTTTACGATTATGAAAAACAAGGAATCACCGTTGTTCCTTCGGCGAAAGCGGCAAATTTTACTATGAACCGTAAAGCGATTCGTGATTTAGCTTCAAAAGAATTAGGCTTAAAAACGGCCAAATATCAATACGCAACTTCAGCCGAAGAACTGCAAAAAGCCGTTCAGGAAGTTGGAATTCCGTGTGTGGTAAAACCATTAATGTCTTCTTCCGGAAAAGGACAATCGACTATAAAAACTGAAAGTGACATCGAAAAAGCGTGGCAATATGCCGTTGCAGGTTCGCGTGGCGATGTGATCGAAGTTATTGTAGAAGCTTTTGTAGATTTTAATTCCGAAATTACGCTTTTAACGATTACTCAAAATAATAATCCAACTTTGTTTTGTGCACCAATTGGCCACAGACAAGAACGTGGCGATTATCAGGAAAGCTGGCAGCCAGCGCAAGTTTCTGAAGCTGATTTGTACGAAGCGCAGGATATGGCTGAAAAAATTACCGAAGCGCTTGGCGGAGCCGGACTTTTTGGTGTTGAATTTTTCCTGACTAATGACGGCGTTTATTTCTCAGAACTTTCTCCTCGCCCACACGATACCGGAATGGTAACTTTGGCAGGAACTCAGAATTTTAATGAATTTGAATTGCATTTAAGAGCCATTTTAAGTCTTCCAATTTTCGAAATTACTTTAGAAAAAGCCGGAGCAAGTGCTGTAATTTTAGCATCAGAAGATTCTACAAATCCAACTTTTACCGGAATCGAAAAAGTAGCTTCTTTAGCAAAAACTGATTTCAGAATTTTCGGCAAACCAACTTCAAGACGGTATCGCCGAATGGGAGTTGTTTTAAGCCACGATTCATTAGCAACTCCAATCGAAAAAGTAACCGAACGCGCCAAAGAAACGGCGAAATTAATAACTGTAAATTCTTAAAAAATGAAAAAACTTATATTCGCGCTCTTCCTGTTTATCGGAATTGCAGCTCAGGCTCAATCTAAAAAAGTAATCGACAAACCAACAATTGTAGAAGCTTCTTGCGGAGAATGTCAATTTGGAATGAAGGGCAAAAGCTGTGATTTAGCCGTTCGCATTGACGGGAAAACCTATTTTGTTGACGGAACAACGATTCACGATCACGGAGATGCGCATGCCGAAGATGGATTTTGCAACGCGATCAGAAAAGCTTCTGTAACAGGAACAATCGAAAAAAATCGTTTTAAAGCAACATCATTCACTTTGGTAAACGAAAAATAATGGAGCTAATTCTTGAAAATATTGCCAAGCATGTTTCTCTAACTCCAGAAGAGCAGGCACTTTTTTTATCTAAAACAGAAACTCATACTTACAAAGCCAAAACCATTTTGTTAAGTGCGGGCGAAGTCTGTAAACATTCTTATTTTGTCAATTCAGGAATTTTAAGAAGCTTCAATATCAACGATAATATTGTCGAACATGTTTTATCTTTTGCTTGCGAAGGCTGGTGGATGAGCGATATGTACAGTTATTTTTCGCAAAAACCCGGACAGCTTTTTATTGAAGTCCTGGAAGACGCAGAAGTAGTTTCTTTATCCAGAGAAAACCAAGATCAATTGTTTCTTGAGATTCCAAAATTAGAACGCTTTTTTAGAATTTTAATTGAGAATTCATTGGTTGCCAATCAACAGCGATTAATGGATAATTTGAGTTTACCTGCCGAAGAACGTTTTGAAAAATTCACTAAGAAATACGGAACATTAGTTTACAAAGTTCCTCAAAAACAAATTGCTTCTTTCATTGGAGTAACACCAGAATTCTTCAGTAAAATGAAAGCGAGACTTTTGAAGAAATAATTTTTTCAGCCACAGATTTCACAGATTAAAAGGATTAAAAAAAAAATCGCCACGAATTTCACGAATTCTCGCGAATTTTAATTCCAAAATTTAATTCGTGAAATCTGTGGCAAAAAACCAAAAAAAAGCCAGTTCAATAAACTGGCTTTTCTTTTGAATTAAAATTGCTCAACCTCAGTAGAATGTTTCATTGCGGTTGTAGTTGATTTTCCTATAGTAACTGTATTTTGTACCGCATCAAAATAAGAAGTTCCTACAAAAGCCTGATGTTTTACCGCTCTGAATCCGCTTTTCTGCAAAGCAAATTCTCTTTCCTGCAATTCAGAATAGCCTGCCATTCCGCGTTCTTTATAAGCTTTAGACAATTCGAACATACTTGTATTCAAAGCATGAAATCCTGCCAAAGTAATAAATTGGAATTTATATCCCATTGCAGCCAGATCTTCTCTAAATGTTTCCATTTCTGCAACTGATAATTTTGCCGCCCAATTAAATGAAGGCGAACAATTGTAAGCCAACATTTTATCCGGGAATTCTTTTTTCATTGCATCAGCAAACTTTTTAGCATATTTCAAATCCGGATTACTGGTTTCCATCCAAATTAAATCAGCATAAGGTGCGTAACTCAAACCTCTCGCAATTCCCTGATCGATTCCGCTGTTTACATAAAAGAATCCTTCGTTGGTTTTTTCGCCTGTAATGAACTTATGATCTCTTGGATCAGCATCACTTGTCAGCAAATTAGCTGCATCAGCATCTGTTCTTGCAACGATTAGAGTAGAAACTCCCATAACATCAGATGCTAAACGAGCCGCAATCAATTTATTAATTGCTTCCTGAGTTGGTACCAAAACTTTTCCGCCCAAATGCCCGCATTTTTTAGCTGAACTCAATTGATCTTCAAAATGAACTCCTGAAGCTCCGGCCTCAATCATTGATTTCATCAATTCAAAAGCATTTAGATTTCCACCAAAACCAGCTTCGGCATCAGCCACAATCGGAACCAAATAATCTTTTTTATCTTCAACTCCGTTTACAGTCTGAATCTGATCGGCGCGCAACAAAGCATTATTTATTTTTTTAACCACCATTGGCACACTGTTTACAGGATAAAGCGATTGGTCAGGGTACATTTCTCCCGCCAAATTTGCATCAGCAGCAACTTGCCAGCCGCTCAAATAAATCGCCTCTAAACCAGCATCGACTTCCTGAATCGCCTGATTTCCCGTTAAAGCACCCAAACCAGCAACATAATCCTGACTTTTTAACTTTCTCCATAATTTTTGCGCTCCCATTTTTGCAATAGAATGCTCAATTTGATAAGAGCCCTGAAGTGTAACTACTTCTGTAGCAGTATAAGGACGTTCAACACCTTTCCATCTCGGGTTCGTGATCCAATCGTTAATCAATTCCTGAATTCTGTCTTCTGTTGTTTTCATAAATAGTATAGTTAAAGTGGTTAGTGAGTAAATAGTTTTCAGTCTCAGTTTAAAGTTTTCAGTTTTCAGCTGAGACTCATTTTTTTATTCTTTGAGTCTTATTTAAACACATAGAAACATAGAATTTCTTTGTGGTTAAAGGCATTTCATTTGTTTAAACAAACATAGCTATGTGTGAAAATCTAGATTTTTTTTAAAATATCTTCTTTTTCAATTTTAAACCTATGTTTCTATGTGTTTAAAAATTAAACTCGACAGTTTTTTATAAATATTTGTAGCATGGAATCGTCAAGAAATCAACGAAATCAGGATTTACAACCAATCTTTCCAGTACTTTTTCAGCCAGCGGAAATTGGCGTTTTTCGTGATTTTCCTCGCCTAATTCTTCTTTAATTTTCCTGAATTCATCTAAAGCTAATTCGTGATAATAAGCCAAATCTAATTTTCGTCCATTATCCAAAACCACTTTATTCTGAAGCCATTGCCACAATTGTGATCTCGAAATTTCGGCAGTTGCAGCATCTTCCATTAAGTTATGTAATGCAGCCGCGCCTTGTCCGTTTAACCATGAAGCCAGATATAAAACTCCAACGTTAATGTTTTTGCGAACACCATTTTCTGTAATAATTCCAATTGGCGGCTCAATCAAATCTTCTTCTGTTATTTTGCGATGTTCTCTCTTAACATGAATCTGATTTGGAGTTGGCATTCCTTTATCAAAAACTTCTTTTGCTAAAGAAACCAAATCCGGATGCGCTACCCAGGTTCCGTCGTGACCGTTTCGAACTTCTCGTTCTTTATCAGTTCTTACTTTTGCAAAAGCTGTTGCATTTGCTTCTTCATTATTTTTAATCGGAATTTGAGCTGCCATTCCGCCAATTGCATGAATTCCGCGTTTATGACATCTTTGAATCACCAAATTCGAATACGCATTCATAAAAGGCGAAGTCATATTTACCTGATCGCGATCCGGTACGATAAACTTTGGATTCTTGCGGAATTTCTTGATGTAAGAGAAAATATAATCCCAGCGCCCACAATTCAATCCTACAATATGCTCTTTCAATTCATAAATAATTTCATCTAACTGAAAACTCGCTGTTATGGTTTCAATTAAAACCGTCACTTTTATAGTTCCGCGTTCTAATTTCAAATAATCCTCTGTAAAATCAATTACAGTGTTCCACCAACGTGCTTCCAGATAATGCTCTAATTTTGGAATATAGAAATATGGTCCCGAATTGTTTTCTAAAAGCCTCTTGTGGTTATGAAAAACGTACAAACCAAAATCTACTAACGAACCTGAAACTTCCTTTCCTTCAATTAAAAGATGCTTTTCCGGCAAATGCAAGCCTCGCGGTCTCACAATTAATGTTGCAAGCTTTTCATTTAATTGATACGATTTATGTTTAGCCAAATCTGTATAAGATATTGTTTTGTTTACCGCATCAATCAAATTTACTTGTCCATCCATTAAATTTTGCCAGGTTGGAGAAGTACTGTCTTCAAAATCAGCCATAAAAGTTTTGGCACCCGAATTCAAAGCATTGATAATCATTTTACGATCAACCGGACCTGTAATCTCTACTCTTCGATCTAATAAATCTTTTGGAATTTCACCAGCTGTCCAATTACCTTCTCTCACATTTTTGGTTTCCGGAATAAAAACCGGCATTATTCCCTGATCAAAAGTGACTTGTTTTTGATCGCGCTGCAAAAGCAATAGTTTTCGCTGTGATTCGAATTTTCTATGCAATTCGGTTATAAAAACAATTGCTTCTTCTGTCCAGATCTTTGGATAACGAAGCTTCTTTTCGGCTAAAAATTCCATTGCCGTTTCGGTAGTCTCAAATTGGTTTTTCATAGCTGTAAATTTTATTTTTCATTGATCAGATATTTAATTCATCAATCCTTTCATGTCTTTTAAACAATATTGTATTCAGATAGACAAACATCTAATATGTTTTACACTACAATGTTACAAAAAGTTTTTTACAAAACAAGCGAACGTTCGCTAAAAAGTAAAAATATTTTTTTGGCGATTATTTTTTAAATGGTTATATTTGATTCATGGATATCGAAAAAGACTATATAAAGCTGATATTTGGACTAAAACTTAAACAAGTCAGAACCCAAAAAAATCTTTCTCTTTTTGGCTTAGCCAAATTGACAAATCTTTCAAAATCGTATTTAAACGAGATTGAAAAGGGAAAAAAATATCCAAAAACAGACAAAATCTTGCTTTTATGCGAGCATTTGGACGTTCCATACGATCAAATGGTATCTTTAAAACTCGATAATAACCTCGCTCCTATTGGAGAAATCTTAAAATCTGGCATTTTAAAAGAGATTCCGCTAGAACTTTTTGGTATTCAGGAAGCTGATTTAATTGACATTATTGCCAATGCTCCGGCCAAAGTCAATGCGTTTATTAGTACGATTATCGAAATTGCCCAGCATTATAATTTAAGTCGCGAAAGCTTTTTTCTAGCCGCATTAAGATCTTATCAGGAAGCTCATAGTAATTATTTTGAAGATTTAGAAAACCAAGTCATTGCTTTCTCAAAATCTTTCCAGATCAATTTAGATTCTAAAATAAGTATACAGGAACTGGAAGCTATCTTAAAAGAAGAGTATGATTATAAAATAAAAGAAATAGTATTCTCAGAACAGGAAGCTTTGGGCGATTTACGCTCAATTTATGTCCCAAAAAGCAAAACTTTACTGCTTTCTACAGAGTTAGATAATCCGCAGAAAGCCTTTATTTTAGCCAAAGAAATTGCTTATAATTATCTAAATCTATCTGATCGTTTACTGACTTTCAGCTGGATTAAATTCGAAAACTTCGATCAGGTTTTACACAATTTCTATGCTTCTTATTTTGCAGGCGCTTTATTATTACCGAGAAAATTAATCGTAGATAAAATCAATTCTTTTTTGGAAAATGAAAACCCAAAACCGAAAGAATTTGTGGCGTTAATTGAAAGTTTTGAAGTTTCTCCCGAATCTTTTTATCAGCGATTGACCAATTTATTACCTAAAGATTTTCATCTGAAAAACTTATTCTTCTTAAGGTTATCACATAAAATTGGTTCTGATTTTTATCAGATAAAAAAAGAATTACACATTACCAATCAACAAGAACCACACGCAAACGAAACCAACGAACATTATTGCAGAAGATGGGTTTCAGTTAAAACCATAGACGAAGCGATCAAACAGAATAAATCCCATTTTTTTGATGCACAAATATCCAGCTACGCTCATAGTGGAAATGAATATCTGGTTTTTTCATCAGCCACTAAAGATCCTTTTGTAGAAGACTGCATCCGAAGTATTTCTGTTGGAATTTTAATTACCCCGGCAATGAAAAAGAAATTCAAATTCATTGAAGGAAAACCTTTGGTGAAAAGAATTGTTGGCGTAACCTGCGAAACTTGTGATGTAAAAAATTGCTTAGAAAGAGCAGCACCACCAATTGCTTTGGAAAAGAAAAAACGTCATGAGAATACAGATGCCGTTGTACAGCAATATATCGCACAGTATAGTTAGAATTTTAGATTGTTGACTTAAGATTTTAGATTTCTTCACACACAATCTTGTCATCTCGATAGAGGAGAGATCACACTAGAAATTCCGATTCTATAATCGCCAATCTTTGTCGATTATGATTGCGTAGAATGGATTAATCTCGAAGCTTCGGGACATCCCCACAATATAATTCGTTCCTATGGAACTTTTATAAAAATAAAACTTCTCGCATAGCCCCGATAGAAGTGAAAATCCTTTTGTGACGGTCCCGAGGCTTCGGGAGCCACAAAAGATTGAAACGGATAGCGGGACTTCAGGTCTTTTGAAAACCAAAATTTCTGCTCCTAAAAAACCTTAGAATCTTAGCAACTCAGAACCTCAGAACCCCAGAATCTCAGAAAATCTTTCTTAATCTAGGTTAAGTGCTTTTCTTTGACCTTCACGGTATCTTTGTACTATAAAATTAACAAAACACATATCATCATGGAAAATATAGTATTACACAAAGCAGAAACAAGAGGAAACGCAAATCACGGATGGCTTAATGCTTATCATAGTTTTAGTTTCGCAAGCTGGTATAACCCGGACAGAATTCAGTTTGGAGCACTTCGTGTTTTAAACGATGATACGATTGCTGCCGGAATGGGATTTGGAACTCACCCTCACGATAATATGGAAATTATTACAATTCCGTTAGAAGGTGATTTAGCCCACAAAGACAATATGGGAAATACTGAAATTATTAAAAATGGAGATATTCAGGTGATGAGTGCCGGAACAGGAATTCAGCATAGTGAGTTTAATCCAAACGAAGATCAGCACACTAAATTGTTACAAATCTGGTTGTTTCCAAGCAAAAGAAATGTAACACCACGTTATCAACAAATTACTTTAGATGGTACTGACAGACATAATAAATTAGCTCAGGTTTTATCACCAGATGCAGACGATGACGGAGTTTGGATTCACCAGGATGCCTGGTTCAATATGGGAAATTTTGATTCAGGCGTAACTACTGAATATAAAATTAAAAAAGAAGGAAACGGAGTTTATGCTTTCGTTTTAAAAGGGAATGTAACCATCAACGGTCAGGAATTAAATACTCGCGATGCTGTTGGAATTTCCGGAACTGATACTATAAATATCAAAGCAGATACTGATGCAGAATTCTTATTAATGGATATTCCGATGAATTATTAATTCGGAAAAAAAATAATTACCCCCTGTACTTTGAAACGATAATAAATCTGTAAATCAGATCATTATCGTTTCTTTTTTGCCCAATTTTTATCAAAGCACAAAAAGAATATGTATTTTTATTAGATAAAAATTGGTCTTAATTCATTTAAAACTAACCTTTTAAAATTTTCAATCATGAATCCAAATAACCTAACTAAAGAATATACAAATGGTGAAGTAACCATTGTATGGCAATCCGGAAAATGCACACATTCTACCAATTGCGTAAAAAATAATCCTGATGTTTTTCATCCAAAAGAAAAACCCTGGATTTTACCTGAAGCTTCAACTTCTGATAAAATCATTGACACAGTTAAAAAATGTCCTTCGGGAGCATTGACTTATTATATGAATAATAAAAGCAAAGTTTAAGCGATAGATTTTTGTTTCATCAAGTTTATTTGCCACAGATTAAAATGATTAAAATGATTTTTTTTCTGCATTGTGAGAATAAATAATCAGTGAAAATCTTTTTAATCTGTGGCAAAAAAAATATATCCTTTCGACTTCGTTCAGAGTGACAAAATCAACACAACAACACAAATGTGATAATCAAAAAGTTATCACATTTTTTATTTCTTAATCTAGGTTAAGTGCGTTAAGACTACCCTCACCGTAACTTTGTCCTATCAAAATGAAATTAATATTTTAAAAATAAAAATTATGGCAACTACAAAATGGTCAATTGACCCAACACATTCAGAAATTGGTTTTAAAGTTAAACACATGATGTTTACAAATGTTTCAGGTAAATTTGGAACTTACGACGCAACAATTACTACAGACGGAGACAACTTCGAAAATGCTGCAATCGAATTTTCTGGTGATATCTCTTCTATTGACACTGCAAATGCAGACAGAGACGGACACTTAAGAAGCGGAGATTTCTTTGATGCTGAGAATCATCCAAAATTAGCTTTCAAAGCTTCATCTTTCAAAAAAATTGATGCTGGAGATTATGAATTAACTGGTGATTTAAACATCAAAGGGGTTTCAAAATCAGTGAAATTTCCTGTAGAGTTTAGCGGAACCATGACTGATCCTTGGGGAAATACAAAGGTAGGTTTAAGCATAGAAGGAAAAATTAATCGTAAAGATTGGGGTTTAAACTGGAACTCAGCTCTTGAGACTGGAGGCGTTTTAGTTGGAGAAGAGGTTCGTTTAAATATTGAATTACAATTTGTAAAACAAGCCTAATCAGGTAATTTTAGATTTAATTGGTTGGTTATGAAATCCTGCACTTTTTAAGTGCAGGATTTTTTTTATGCTGCCACGAATTTCACGAATTTGCACGAATTATTTTTTTTTCCACAGAATAAAAAGATTAATAGGATTATAAATCTGTGAAAATCTTTTTAATCTGTGGCTAAAAATATTTCAGCTTTTGAGAAAAAAAATTAGGGTAAATTAGCGTAATTCGTGGCAAACCAATCATCGTGCAGTATTTCGAAATTCTGTTGGTGACATTCCGGTTTGTTTTTTGAAGAATCTGGAGAAATACGAATAATCTTCGTAACCCACTTTAAATGCTACTTCATTAACCGCTAATTGTTTGTCGATCAGCATTCTTTTCATTTCAAGAACTACACGATCTGTGATAACTTCTGTGGCAGTTTTTTGAAGAATTTCATTGCAGATTCTGTTTAAATGTTTCAACGTAATATTTAGTTTTTCTGCATAAAAAGACGGCAATTTTTCTGCTCTGAAATATTCCTCTAAAAGCGATTCAAACTTGTTGATTTTAATATTGTACGAATGGGTTTGATGCGAATAGGTTTCGTTGTATTTACGACCAATTTCGATATGAATACAATCTAACAAATTCAGCATTTTATCCAGTTGATATTTGTTTTCCTGATTGTTTTCCTGAATCAACAAATCAAAATAGAGCTGGATTTTCGGGATTTCTTTTTCTTCAAAAACCATTTCCGGCCTGTTATGAATCGAATGATAAAAATTGTAATCATTGATATTTTTTTGTCCGAAATACAAATTATACAATTCCTGCGAAAAGATAATTACAAAACCTTCGACATCTTCAGACAAATTCCAATGATGCATTTGTCCTGGCTGCAGTACAAATAAACTTCCTCTTTTTATTTCAAATTGATCAAAATCGACTTCGTGCTGTCCTGAACCATTCGTAAAAAAAACCATTAAATATGAATCATGACGATGTGGTTCTTCGACAAAACTGTGATTTTTTAAATGTTCTTTGAATGTATTTATATAAAAATCACGATGAATATCATTGCAGCTAAAATTCTGAACACTATAAACGGGATACTTTTTCATATATGTAGAATTTATTTTTTATTGGTCATATCTGCGATCGCCCAATCATGTTTTTCGTTTACAAAGTCGTTCAAGGTAGGCGATGTCATAAAAAATGTCTTTATTGTGCTATAAGTAGCGAAGATATAAAAAAGACTTTTATCCTGCTCTGAATTACCTTTGTATAAATAAAAAACAACAAAATCATGTCAAGTGCATTAACTCATATTTTAAGCAACGAATGTCCTATTTGTCATAAAGGAAAAGTATTTAAAGACAAAAGTATTTTTTTGACTTTCGGTCTTCCAAAAATGAACGAATACTGCAGTCATTGCAATTATAAATTTCAAAAAGAACCTGGTTATTTCTTTGGCGCCATGTATGTAAACTACGGATTAACAGTTGCGCAGGGAATTGCCACGTATTGTATTGCACAGTTTTTCTTTGAGAAAAATTTCGATTTAAGAATTATTCCAATCATCGCTGTTGTCATTACTTTACTTACTTCTTTCAATCTCCGATTTTCAAGATTAGCATGGATTTACATGTTTAAGGATTATACGAAATAAAAAAATAGTATTTTTGCCTTTCAATTGAAACTAATTTTCAATTCCAAAAAAATAAAAATCAAATTAGACAAATGAAAGCATACGTATTTCCAGGTCAGGGCGCACAGTTTACAGGAATGGGCAAAGACTTATATGAATCATCGGCTTTAGCCAAAGAATTATTCGAAAAAGCTAATGAAATTTTAGGTTTTAGAATTACTGATATTATGTTCGAAGGTACTGCCGAAGAACTAAAAGAAACTAAAGTAACGCAGCCAGCAGTATTTTTACACTCAGTTATTTTAGCAAAAACTTTAGGCGAAGATTTTAAACCAGAAATGGTTGCAGGTCATTCTTTAGGGGAATTTTCAGCATTGGTTGCCAACGGAACTTTATCTTTTGAAGATGGTTTGAAATTAGTTTCTCAACGTGCTCTTGCTATGCAAAAAGCCTGTGAAATTACTCCGTCTACAATGGCTGCCGTTTTAGGTTTAGCTGATAATATTGTAGAAGAAGTTTGCGCTTCTATTGACGGAATTGTGGTTGCTGCAAATTACAACTGCCCAGGACAATTGGTAATTTCAGGAGAAACTTCAGCAGTTGAAAAAGCTTGTGAAGCAATGAAAGCTGCGGGAGCAAAACGTGCTTTAATTTTACCTGTTGGAGGTGCATTTCACTCACCTATGATGGAACCTGCAAGAGAAGAATTAGCTGCAGCAATCGAAGCAACTACATTCTCTACTCCTATTTGCCCAGTGTACCAAAACGTAACTGCAAGTGCAGTTTCTGATGCAAACGAAATCAAAAAGAACTTAATCATCCAATTGACTGCTCCTGTAAAATGGACTCAATCTGTGCAACAAATGATCACTGACGGCGCTACTTTATTTACCGAAGTTGGCCCAGGAAAAGTGTTAGCTGGTTTGATTAATAAAATAGACAAAGAAGCGGTTACGGCGAATGCTTAATTAGTATTCAGTTTTCAGTCGCAGTGACAGTTTTCAGTTATTTACTGTATAAATAAAAAATCCCAAATGATTTCTCATTTGGGATTTTTTTATTTCATATTCCAAGATGTTAGACGCACTGCTGTGCGCCTCTACCGAAAACTGCGACTGAAAACTGAATACTAAAAATTAAGAGCGAACTTTTTGCTCCCATTTCCAGGCGCTAGCCATTGCTTCGTCTAAACTTAATTCTGCTTTCCAGCCTAAAACATTGTTTGCTTTATCTGTGTTTGCATAAGCTTCGGTGATATCACCTTCGCGTCTTGGCTTAATTACGTATGGTAATTTTTTATCGCTTACTTTTTCGAAACTATGAATTACTTCCAGAACTGAACTTCCTTTTCCGGTTCCTAAATTAAAGGTTTCTACTTTCGCTAAATTCTTTTTATTCAATAAACGCTGTAATGCAATTACGTGTGCTTTAGCCAAATCTACAACGTGAATATAATCACGAACCGCAGTTCCGTCTGATGTTGGATAATCATCTCCAAAAACTGATAATTCCTGACGCAATCCTACTCCGGTTTGCGTAATAAACGGAACTAAGTTTTGAGGAACTCCTAAAGGCAATTCTCCAATTTCTGTTGAAGAATGCGCTCCAACCGGATTAAAATAACGCAATAAAATTGCACTGATATTAGTAACCTTAGCAGTATCTGTAATAATTTCTTCTCCTATTTGTTTTGTATTTCCATAAGGAGACATCGCTGTCTGAACCGGAGCATCTTCTGTAATTGGCATTTTTTCGGCTTGACCATAAACTGTGCAAGACGAGCTAAAAATAAAGCTTGCCTCAGATTTTTGCTGCAATTCCTGTAACAAATACACCAACGAAGCAATATTGTTTTCGTAATACAACAAAGGTTGTTCAACACTTTCTCCAACTGCTTTTGAAGCCGCAAAATGAATTACTCCAGTAACATCGTTATGTTTTTTAAAGAAATCCCGAACGGCACTTTTTTCTCTTAAATCAATTTTTTCGAATAAAGGCGTTTTTCCTGTAATGGCTGTAATCCCTTTTAAGACATCTTCTGAAGAATTTGAAAGGTTATCAATTATCACAACTTCAAAGCCTTCATTTTGCAATTCGACTACGGTGTGAGAACCAATAAATCCTAGCCCTCCTGTTACTAATACTTTCATTTTTTTGGTTGTTTTGTGCTGTTGTTATTTGGTTTAACTTTTATAAATTATTTATTTAAAAATTCTAAAACAGAATCTGTAATAAATTTAATTTGCTCATCGTCAAGTTCTGTATGCATTGGCAAAGCAATAACTTCTTTTACTAATTGATTGGTAACAGGAAATTGCTCTTCTTTATAACGAGTATCAATATAAGCTTTTTGTGAATGTAACGGAATTGGGTAATAAATTGCGCACGGAATCGCTTTATCCAACAAATGTTGCATCAAAGCATCTCTATCCGCATCTATAATTCTCAATACATATTGATGAAAAACGTGATCATTTTCGTTTGCATCAAATTCCGGTGTTATAATATGTGCATTTCCTGCAAAAGCTGCATTGTATTTTGAAGCCGCCAAACGACGCGCTTTATTGTATTCATCTAACAAAGGTAGTTTTGCATTCAAAACTCCTGCCTGAATACTGTCTAAACGTGAATTTACTCCCACAACATCGTGATGGTAACGCTCATACATTCCGTGATTTACGATTCCACGGATAATGTGCGCCAATTTATCATCGTTTGTAAAAATTGCTCCTCCATCACCGTAACAGCCTAAGTTTTTAGACGGGAAAAATGAAGTTGCAGCAACATGACCAATCACTCCTACTTTGCTTTTTACTCCAGATTTAGAAATATAATCAGCTCCAATTGCTTGCGCATTATCTTCGATTACATATAAATTATGCTCGGTAGCGATTTCCATAATCGCATCCATATTAGCAGCGCGTCCAAATAAGTGCACAGGAACAATTGCTTTCGTTTTTGGCGTAATTGCTTTTTTAATTGCATCAATATCGATGTTCATATTTGTCATATCAACATCAACTAAAACTGGCGTTAATTGCAATAAAGCAATAACCTCAACAGTTGCAGCAAAAGTAAAATCGGCAGTAATTACCTCATCACCTGGTTTTAAATCTAATCCCATCATTGCTACTTGCAACGCATCTGTACCATTTGCACACGGAATTACATGTTTTGCTCCTAAATAGTCTTCAAGATTTTTTTGAAATTGATGTACTAAAGGCCCGTTTATATAAGTATTTGTATCTAAAACCTCTTGAATTGATGCATCAACAGTCGTTTTTATTTTTTCATATTGACTCTTTAAGTCAACCATTTGAATTTTTTTCATTTTCAATATATTTTTAAAATTAAAGACCTGTATTTAAAGCCGAATCTCTAAAAGGAGGAACAAAAATAGTTATTTAATACCTTCAAACCAATGAAAATAATGGAAAGAAATGTAATTTAGCCACAAAAATAAACAGATGCTTTTTCTATACAATTTAGTTGTTTCTATTGCGGGGTTTTTTCTGAAAATTGTAGCTCTTTTTAGTCCGAAAATTAAGCTTTTCATAGAAGGTCGGAAAAACGTTTTTACTATTTTAGAAGATAAAATAAAACCTACAGACAAAACTATCTGGTTTCATTCCGCTTCACTTGGCGAATACGAACAAGGTTTACCTGTAATTGAAGAAATCAAGAAAAAACATCCTTCCCATAAAATCATTGTTACTTTTTTCTCGCCTTCAGGTTATGAAGTCCGCAAAAACAATACCGTTGCCGACGTTACTATATATTTACCTTTAGACACAAAAAGCAACGCAAAAAAGTTTCTAAAACTTGCACATCCTGAATTGGCCTTTTTTATTAAATATGAATTCTGGCTCAATTATTTAAAAGAATTAGAAAACAGCAAAACTCCCACTTATTTAATTTCCGGAATCTTCAGAGACAATCAGATGTTTTTTAAATGGTATGGTGGTTTCTATAGAAAAGCATTAAACGCATTCACCTACTTTTTTGTTCAAAACGAAGCTTCTAAAGAAAAAATTGAATCTCTCGGATTTCAAAATGTTACGGTTTCCGGCGATACTCGTTTTGATCGTGTCAATGCTATTTTGGAAAGAGATAACAAGCTTGATTTTATTGAAAACTTCAAAAACAATATACCTACTATAATAATAGGAAGCTCATGGCCAAAAGATGAAACTCTTTTAGTCGAATACATTAATAACGCACCGGAGAATGTAAAATTTATTATTGCTCCACATAACATCAAAACTGATCAGATATCAGGTCTTAAATCGCAAATCACTAAATCGACTGTGTTATTTTCAGAAAAACAAGGTCTTGACTTATCAAATTACCAAGTCTTTATTATTGACACTGTAGGATTATTAACAAAGATTTATAGTTACGGAACTATTGCTTATGTTGGCGGCGGTTTTGGCAACCCGGGAATCCACAATATTCTGGAACCTGCAACGTTTGGAATTCCAATTATAATTGGCCCTAATTATTCTAATTTTGCTGAAGCTGTTGAATTAGTTAATCTTGGCGGCTGTGTTGTAATATCTAATGTAGACGAATTAAAACAAAACCTTGATCGTTTACTGACTGATGAAAGTTTTTTTAGAGAAAAAAGCCAAATCTGCAAGTCGTACATTCAAGACCATAAGGGTGCCACAAATAGCATTATGAAAATCGTTTCGTAGCCGATTCAAAAACTCAAATCCGGTTTTCTACATCACAATCAAACTAAAAAGCGCTAAAAACGCTTTATTTTAACATTTAGAGTTTGCACAATTATCAATCAAAAACAAAACAAACCGCAAGTAAGAGAATAAAAAAAGCCAATTCTCTTATAGAATATTCAACGAAAAATAATTTATACAAAAAATACGATAATACCATGCATTTTTGTAGTTTTGGCATATTATTTGATAAATAAGATAATCGTGAGCGATGAAAATATTTTAAAAAAAAAATAAAAAAATATTTTACATATTAAAAAATTTATATCTTTGCCACGAATTAATAATTAACCTTTTATAATAAAGTAAGATGAAAAAAGTATTTTTAAGTTTAGCTGTTGTTGCTGTTTTAACTGTTGTATCTTGTAAAAAAGCTGACGCTGCAGCTACTGAAGCTGTAGATTCTACTGCTGTTGCTGTTGATTCTGCTGCTACTGTAGTTGATTCTGCTGCTGCAACTGTTGACTCTGCTGCTACTAAAGTTGATTCTGCTGCTACTAAAGCTGCTACTAAAGTAGAAGAAACTGCTAAAGAAGTAAAAAAATAATTAGAACTTAAATTCTAAAGATTTTAAAGCCATCCATTGTGATGGTTTTTTTTATGCCAAAAAATTTTAACAAAATTCCAATATTTAAAATTCCAAATTCCAATAATACGTTGTGCGTTGTTAGGATTTGGAATTTTACGTCATTAAGAGTTGTTGGAATTTGGAATTTTAAATATTGGAATTTTGTTTTTTTTTCTATTCCTCAACCTCTTCCTCAACCAATTCATCCTCAAAAATAGATTCACTTGAAGAAAAATCCAAAATTTCTGCTTTTGAAGCATAAGTCACTATTTCTTTAATTCCTTTCTGCAAAAGCAATTCTGTTGTGTATTTTCGACTTGTTGCGAAGTGAACCTCCCCCAACATTAATTTAAAGAAATACTTTCCTCCAGAGCCTTTAAATTTTAAAAATTTAGCCTGATCAACATTCGCTTTAAACTTCTCAATATCCTCTTCACCCTCAAACTTCAATTCATAACTTAAACTTGTAAAGATCACTTTGCCTTTTCTAGAAGTAAACACGAATTTATATTCATCATTAAATCTTTTACTAATTACAAAAGCACCCATTTAAATTTTAGATTTTAGATTGTTGATTTTAGATTCCTATGAAATAAATTTACTTTTCAAATTTATTTCGTACTGCGCGAGTTTGCACAATAAAAAAAGCCTCTTCAAAAGAAGAGGCTTTAGTACTCAGAGCGGGACTTGAACCCGCACGAACATTGCTGTTCACTGGATTTTAAGTCCAGCGTGTCTACCAATTTCACCATCCGAGCATAATATGGTTTTGAGCGAAAAACGGGGCTCGAACCCGCGACCTCGACCTTGGCAAGGTCGCGCTCTACCAACTGAGCTATTTTCGCGTTTCAAATTCTTAAAAGAACTACAATACTTGACTTGTTGTGTATTGCGAGTGCAAATTTAGGACATTTATTCAATTACACAAGCGTTTCTTTAAAAAAAATTACACTTATTTCATAACTTTCTGATAACCTAAACTTTAAATCTGAAATTATTTTTTAACCAACATTCTTTTAATCTCATTTAGCTTCATCAACGCTTCAACAGGCGTGATTGCATTTATATCAAGACTCAGAATCTCTTCTTTTATTTCTTCTAATAAAGGATCATCTAAATTAAAGAAACTCATTTGCATTTCGTCCGCCGCAGATTTCACTCCGTTTAAGGCGTCACTTGAATGATTCTTCTCTAATTTCTTCAACAGCTTTTGCGCTTTCAAAATTACAATTTGAGGCATTCCCGCCATTTTTGCCACATGAATTCCAAAACTATGAGCACTTCCGCCTTTTACCAGCTTTCTAATAAAAAGAACCGTATCTTTTAGTTCCTTCACTGCAACATTATAATTCTGAATTCTTGGCAACGATTCATGCATTTCGTTTAATTCATGATAATGCGTTGCAAATAACGTTTTAGGCCTTGATGGATGTTCATGTAAAAACTCAGCAATAGCCCACGCAATTGAAATTCCATCATAAGTACTGGTTCCTCTTCCAATTTCATCTAATAATACCAAACTACGATCTGATATATTATTCAAAATAGAAGCGGTCTCATTCATTTCGACCATAAAAGTAGATTCTCCCATCGAGATATTATCCGACGCTCCTACTCTGGTAAAGATTTTATCTACAATTCCCATTCGTACACTGTCAGCCGGAACAAAACTTCCCATTTGAGCCAATAATACGATTAAGGCAGTTTGTCTTAAAATAGCCGATTTACCGGACATATTAGGCCCTGTAATCATTATAATTTGCTGCGTTTCTCTGTCCAGAAAAACATCATTAGCAATATAAGGAGTTCCAACCGGCAATTGCTTTTCAATTACAGGATGACGTCCGTTTTTGATTTCTAACTCAAATGTATCATCAATTTCAGGACACACATATTGATTTTCGATTGCCAATTGCGTAAACGAACACAAACAATCTAACTGCGCCACCAAATTAGCATTCATTTGAACTGGCTTAATATAAGTAGCAATCCAGGCAATTAATTGCTCAAAAAGCTCACTTTCAATTTTATGAATTTTTTCTTCGGCACCCAGAATCTTTGTTTCGTATTCTTTTAGTTCTTCAGTAATATAACGCTCTGCATTTACTAAGGTTTGTTTACGAATCCATTCTGTTGGCACTTTATCTTTATGCGTATTTCTAACTTCGATATAATATCCAAAAACATTATTGAAAGAGATTTTCAAAGAAGAAATTCCTGTTCTTTCAGACTCTCTTTTTTCGATTCCTTCCAAAAACTCTTTTCCCGACGTCGAAATAGCGCGTAAATCGTCTAATTCTTCACTAATTCCTTTTGCAATTGCATTTCCTTTTGCAATCGCTACGGGAGCGTCCTGATTTAAAGTTATTTTGATTTTTTCTCTTAAAAGATCACAGGCATGCAAACTGTCTCCGATAACTTTTACCGCTTCTTGCTTACTTGCCAAAGCCAAGGTTTTTATCGGAATAATAGCATCCAAAGATTCTTTTAAATAAACAATTTCACGAGGAGAAACTTTTCCTGCAGCAATTTTAGAGATCAAACGCTCTAAATCTGAAATTTGTTTAATTTGATATTGAATATTTTGTAAAACTTCAGGATCTGATTTTAGATAGGAAACCACATCGTGACGCCCTTTTATTTTAACACTATCTTTTAATGGCAGAGCCAACCAACGTTTCAACAAACGTCCTCCCATTGGCGAAAGCGTTCTGTCAACAACATCTAAAAGTGTAACAGCGTTTGGATTATAACTATGATACAATTCTAAGTTTCTAATCGTAAAACGATCCATCCAAACGTAAGCATCTTCTGCAATACGATGAATCGCCGTAATATGCTGTACTCGATTATGTTGTGTTTCTGACAAATAATACAGAATTGCTCCTGAAGCAATAATTCCTTCTTTTAACTCTTCAATCCCAAATCCTTTTAAGGAAACAGTCTGAAAATGTTTTGTCAAAGTCTCTAATGCGTAATCTTCTTTATAGATCCAGTCTTCCAGATAAAAAGTATGAAAATCTTCTCCAAAAGAGGCTCTAAAATCTCCTTTATTGTTCTTTGGAACCAGAATTTCGCTAGGATTAAAATTCTGCAATAATTTATCTATATATTCAGCATTTCCCTGAGCTGTTAAAAACTCACCGGTCGAAACATCCAGAAAAGAAACTCCGATATTTTTATTAGCAAAATAAACTGATGCTAAAAAGTTGTTTGTTTTTGATTGTAAAACTTCATCATTTAAAGAAACTCCGGGAGTTACCAATTCAGTAACGCCACGTTTCACAATAGTTTTGGTCATTTTTGGATCTTCAAGCTGATCGCAAATCGCTACACGAAGTCCGGCTTTAACCAGTTTTGGCAAATATGTATTAACAGAATGATGTGGAAAACCCGCCAGAGCAGTTTCTGTTTCAGATCCCGCACCTCTTTTTGTCAAGGTTATACCAAGGATTTTAGATGCTCTAATGGCATCTTCTCCAAAGGTTTCATAAAAATCCCCCACTCTAAAAAGCAAACATGCATCAGGATATTTTCTCTTGATTTCGTTGTACTGTTTCATTAAGGGTGTTTCTTTCACCACTTTCTCTTTCGCTGCCAAATTATTGTATTTTAAATGAAAAATTAAGACAGCGAATTTATAATATTTTAAAGGAATATTGAAGCGGTTCAAAAATTAAAATATTTTAAGGTTTTTTTAAGTTGACATATTAGAATTTTATATAGATTTGTTAATAATTTAAATAAAGACCCTAAAAGATGAAAAAAATAATCTTAATCGCTATGTTAGCTGTAGTTGGAATTACAGCTTCTAACGCTCAAAGCACTAAAAAAGCTAAAGTTGCTAAAATTGAAGGTGCTGGAATGGCTTTCGAAACAGAAACTATTGACTACGGAACTATCGCTCATAATGCGGATGGAAAACGTGAATTTGTTTTTGTAAACAACGGAACTAAACCATTAATCATTACAAACACACAAGGATCTTGTGGTTGTACTGTACCAACAACTCCAAAAGAGCCAATCGCTCCAGGAGCTAAAGGTGTTATTGGTGTAAAATATGCTACTGACAGAGTTGGTGCATTTACAAAAACTGTAACGGTTACTTCTAACGCTGAAGGACAACCAACAAAAGTACTTACTATTAAAGGTACAGTTTTACCAGATCCAGTAAAAAGCTAATCTGAGAAAAACAAAATAAAATAATCGAAAAAGCTTCCTTATCTTTGGAAGCTTTTTTTATGACCTGAATACAACACAAATGAGAAAACTGGAAAATAGTGAACTAGACCGAAAATCGATTGAAGATTTTAAAAAATCTGATAAAACTCCTCTAATATTAGTATTAGATGATATTCGCAGTTTACACAATATCGGCTCTGTATTTAGAACTGCCGATGCTTTTTTGATTGAAAAGATAATTCTATGTGGTATTACTGCCACGCCTCCAAACAAAGAAATTCATAAAACCGCTCTTGGCGCTACTGAAACTGTAGCTTGGGAACATCATGAAAGTGTATTGGAAGTTATTGAAAATCTAAAAAAAGACAATGTATTAACACTTGCCATTGAGCAAGTTGAAAGTGCCATTTTTCTTCAGGATTTCAAAGTAGAGAAAGGTCAAAAATATGCTCTGGTTTTTGGAAATGAAGTTTATGGTGTTGCTCAGGAAGCGGTTGCAATTTGCGACGGCTGTATTGAAATTCCGCAATTAGGAACCAAACATTCCTTAAATATTGCTGTAAGTGCAGGAATTGTAGTTTGGGATTTATTCCAAAAACTTAATTGGCCAAAAAGCATTTAAAACAAAGATTTTACGCCAATAAAATGTTATTTTTCAACAAATTAAACCTATAATTGTTACAAATAGACATTTATTTTTTTATTATTATAAAATTGATACTTTTATAAAATGAAAAATTTTAATTTCTTAAAAATACCACTTTTATTTTTTGCATTAAGCTTAATACAATCCTATGCTTATGGAGAAATTAAAACTTTAAATAACGATTTTATTGTCGTAAAAAAGGACACTTTAAAATCAGACAGAAAAAAAATTAGTACCACAAATTTTGCCGTAACTCCTCCCGTAATTAAGGCTACAGGAGATCAATTATATTGCCCTCTAAATTCTATCAATATTGTAACCAGTATTACAATAACTCACGATCCTCTGGAACCAGGAACACAAGCGGCTTATATTCAGGTTTCTTCGGGTTACTCCAGTGGTTTAGACAAATTAACTCTTTCTAATCCTGCGGCACACCCAACAATCATAACGAGTTGGGACGCAACCGCCGGAAAACTAACATTATCAAGCCCGACCGGTATAGATGTATTATATTCTGATTTAGAAGCTGCTATTAAAGATGTCGTATTCTCTAATACTTCGGTTGCGGCCTCTGGAACGAAAACTTTTTCTATCACAATTGGCAAAGCTAATTATCTACCTTCTACAAAACATTTTTATTTATTTGTTCCTAGTCTCGGCATTACCTGGACAGATGCAAAAGCTGCTGCAGAAGCAAGTACTTATTACGGACTTAAAGGATATTTGGCGACTCTTTTATCAGCCGATGAAGCCAAATTAAGTGGAGAACAAGCCTCTGGAAGCGGATGGATTGGTGGAAGTGATGCCGAAACGGAAGGTGTCTGGAAATGGGTTACCGGACCTGAAGCCGGAACTATTTTCTGGAATGGAGTCGCAAATGGCTCTAGTCCAAATTTTGCTTTTTGGAATACTGGAGAACCAAACCAGCTAGGAAATGAAGACTATGCTCACATAACACAACCCGGAATTGGAATACGAGGTTCCTGGAATGATTTGTCCAACACAGGATCATTAATTCCAGGCGACCCATATCAGCCAAAGGGTTACATTGTAGAATACGGGGGATCACCCGGCGAAGTTCCTTTAGAAATCGCGGCTAGTACAAAAATAACTATTCCGATTGCAACACCATCTGCAAACCCAAGTGCGGTTTGTGATTCAGGAATTTTCACATTTAATGCTACCGCAACAACCGGAGCAACTATTAGTTGGTATGCAACAGCCACTGGCGGAACTGCATTGGCAACAGGAAATTCTTTTATTACTCCTACAATAAATACAACCACAACTTATTATGTAGATGCTGGTTGCGAATCGAATCGAAAATCAGTTACAGCAACAATTAACACAACACCTACAACACCTGTTGCTGCTCAATCAACCTATTCTAATTGTGGCCCGGGATCTAAAACCATTCAGGCTAGTGCAAATATTGGCTCTATAAATTGGTATACATCATCTGTTGGCGGCACAAGCTTATTTACAGGAAATAGTTTTACAACTCCAACAATTTCAACAAATATCACTTATTATGCTGAGGCATCCAATAATGGCTGTATTAATACTACTCGTACTCCTATAGATATCAAAATTTATACTCCACCTGTTGTTAGCGATCAAGAACTTGCTTTGTGTCAATTTCAAACCATTACGCTTGACGCAGGAGTTCCCGGAATGATCTACAAATGGAATACCAATAGCGGAGAAACAACACAAACTATTCCTATCTCAAAAGCCGGAACCTATACTGTTGATATCACAAGTCCTGCTCCTCAAAATTGTACCAGTCGAAAAACAATTATAGTTACTGACCGTCAAGTTCCTGAAATATCCCGTATCGATGTAAACGGAACAAGGGTCGTAATTTATCTTACCAAAGAACAAGATTACTTTGAATATTCTGTCGATGGTTCTAATTTTCAGAATTCAAATGTGTTTTATGATGTTCCCGGCGGGTTACGAACTGCTTTTGTAAGAGAAAAAAGTGGTTGTGCCGGCACAACAAAAATGTTTGTAGTTCTTGTTTTTCCTCCATTTTTTACCCCAAATAATGATACTTATAATGATGTGTGGGAAGTAACCGGAATGGAAAATTATCCTGAAGCGCAAGTCACTATTTTTGATCGTTATGGCAAACTTATTGCACAATTAAATGCCTCTAAAATGACTTGGGACGGAACTCTGGACAAAACTCCTCTACCCGCTTCTGATTATTGGTATGCACTAAAAATCGACAATAGTACACCCGTTTTGAGAGGACATTTTTCGCTAAAAAGATAAATTTAATTAGAAAATTTGTCAATTAGAAAATGAGATAATTCACTGAATGGCTTAATTAAAAAATTATTTTATAAACAATTGTCTAATTGGCACATTATCTTATTGTCACATTACTCAAATTAGAAAATGAGATAATTCACTAAATGGCTTAATTAAAAATTATTTTATAAACAATTGTCTAATTATCTAATTGACACATTATCTCATTGTCACATTACCCAATCTTCTTCTTAATTTCATTCAAAATAAAAAGATAATCTTCGTGTTTTTTTACAAAATCGCGCTCTGAAACATCGATAATCAAAACATTCAAATCGGTCTGAGATTTTATATAATCCAGGTAACCGTTATTGATTTTGTCGAGATAATCTGTTGAAATATTTTGCTCATAATTTCGTCCGCGTTTCTTGATGTTTTGAAGCAGACGTTCTGAATTCTGATACAAATAAACATACAAATCAGGCTTTGGCATTTCTTTATAGATAATATCAAATAAGTTTCGGTACAAACGATATTCATCTTCTGCAAGCGTAATTTTGGCAAAAATCAAGGATTTAAAAATATGATAATCGGCAACAATAAAATCTTTAAACAAATCAAACTGCGCCAGATCATCTGATAATTGCTGATAACGATCTGCAAGAAAAGACATTTCTAAAGGAAAAGCGTATCGATTTTGATCTTTATAGAATTTTGGTAAAAACGGATTATCAGCAAAACGCTCTAAAACGGTTTTAGCATTAAAATCCTCTGAAATTTTGTGCGCCAAAGTAGTTTTCCCAGCTCCAATATTTCCTTCAAAAGCAATATAATTAAAACTTTCCAACGGAATTTCCTGCAATGGATTCTTTAAATCCTGAACTATTGTACAAACACTATCGTCCGGCGAAATAGCAATTAACTCTGAAATCGTTTTTTGATAAACAGGATGTTTCCAATTCAGTTTTAAATCCTGCATTGGCAATAAAACAAAGTTTCTGTTTTGCATCAAAGGATGCGGAATGTGAAGTTTTTCAGACTCAATAATTTCATCATCATAGGTAATCAAATCAACATCAATTAATCGGGATTGATATCCTTCCTGATTCGATCGAATTCTTCCTAAATGTTTTTCAATTTTTAAAACCTGATTCAGTATTTTTTGCGCAGATGAAGTACTATGCAAAACCAAAGCACAATTATAAAAAGCATCACTTTCAAATCCCCAGGCCGGAGTTTCATAAAGCCTTGAAACCCTTATTACAGTACCAATTTCCTGATGTATTAAAGCAATACAACTTTCGATGTTTGCCAATCTGTCTCCCTGATTACTGCCTATAGATAGCGTGATTTGATGCTGTGATTTCATAATTAATGCAAATTAACTAAAACTATTTTAGAATTAAGTACATTATTTACCGCAAGAAGCAGAAGTTTTCAAGAGACGAAAACTCTCTCTTTATTATTTCTTTTATCTAAATTAACATAAAAAATAACCATTATCTTACAAAATAATCTATCTTTATTTATAGAATTCAAAAATGTAAATATTACAAATATTTGATAAATCACGTATCATAATTAAATTCTATTTAGATTATATTTGTAACAAACCAACCTTTTTTGCTACTTATAAAAAAAATATACTTATGAAGTTTTTAGGAAATGTAATTGCCACTGTTATTGGTATTTTTGTATTTATTATGGTCTTCTTTTTTGGAGTAATTCTAATTGGAGCTATTTTCGGAGGAGAAGAGTCTGTGTCGGCCAAAAGTGATTCTGTAATAGAATTAAATTTAAAACAGATTCAAAATGATTATGCCGGAAAATACAAAGATCCCTGGATAGCTGTTTTTTCAGAGAAAAAAACTATCGGTTTAACCGATGTTATAAATGCTATTGAAGCCGCAAAAACAGATGATAATATTAAAGGAATTTCGATCTTAAACGATGAATCTTCTTTAGGATTAGCGCAATATAAAGATTTAAGAAACGCTCTTGAAAGTTTCAAAAAATCAGGAAAATTTGTCTGGGCTTACGCCAATACCTATTCGCAAAAAGAATATTATTTAAATTCTGTTGCCAACACTATTTATTTGAATCCTGCGGGAGACCTTGATTTTAAAGGACTTTCGTCTGAAGTAATGTTCTTTAAAGATTTTCAGGATAAATCAGGTATCCATATGGAAGTGATTCGTCACGGAAAATACAAAAGTGCTGTCGAGCCATTTTTAGAAAATAAAATGAGTGATGCTAACAGAGAACAAGTTACAGCCTTGCTAAACTCAATCTGGACGACGGTTTCAAACGATATTTCGAAAAGCCGAAATATTCCTGTTGCTAAGTTAAACGAGATTGCAAATGGCTTGCTTGCCAGAACGCCCGAAATGGCAAAAGCACAACATTTGGTTGATATTGTCGCTTATGAAGATACCTATCACAATGCAATTAAAAAAGCATTGAAAGTAACGGGCGACGATGATTACAATAAAATTTCGATTTCAGATTATACTCAAAACAATATCACTACTGCTTTAAGCAATACCTCAACAGATCAAATTGCGATTATTTACGCTCAAGGCGAAATACAAAGCGGTGAAGGAGATGTTACCGTAATTGGCGAAGGTTCAATGCGCCGTTCTTTACAAGAAGCAAGAAAAAATGAGGATGTAAAAGCAATCGTTCTTAGAATTGATAGTCCGGGCGGAAATGCTTTGACTTCTGATTTGATTTGGAGAGAAATCGAAATCACCAAAAAAGTAAAACCGGTTGTAGTTTCTATGGGTAATTATGCAGCGTCTGGAGGATATTATATTGCTTGTAATGCCAACAAAATCTTTGCAGAAAACAATACAATTACAGGTTCTATAGGCGTTTTTGGTATTTTACCAAACTTTAGTCCTTTAGCAACTAAATTAGGAATCAATACTGAACAAGTAAAAACACATGAAAACTCAGCAAATTATAGCCCATTTGTGCCAATTGATGAGAAATTTAAAGCTTTTACACTTGAAGGAGTTGAGCACATTTACAATACTTTTGTGACGCATGTGGCTCAAGGCCGAAAAATGACTTTTGCACAAGTTGATGCTATTGCACAAGGAAGAGTCTGGTCAGGAACTGAGGCTTTAAAAATTGGTTTGGTTGACAAAATTGGAGGCTTAAATGATGCTATTGCCGAAGCTGCCAAAATCGCCAAAATAACAACATACAGCACACAGAACTATCCGGAATACGACAAAACATTCAACGATCTGATTTCTAATCTGCCTTTTGCACAATCTAAAGAAGCATTTATAAAAGAAGAAATTGGCGAAGAAAACTATATGCTTATTGAACAAGTAAAAAGATTTCAAAACCAAAAAGGTGTTCAGGCAATGCTTCCTTTTGGAATAAACATCAAATAATTTCAGATCCATGAAAAATATAGTTCTTCTTCTTACTCTTTTTTTATTAAGCATTGTGAATGCTCAGGATAAAAAGGAAATTACTTATAAAGAATCTGAAGTGATTTTAAAAATCAATAATGATCAGCTTTTTGGCACTTTAACAGTTCCTGATTTAACCAAGAAATACCCGGTTGCTTTAATAATCGCAGGTTCAGGACCAACGGATAGAAATGGTAATAATCCGATGATGAAAAACAATTCACTGAAAATGCTGGCAGAAGCTTTGGCAAAAAAAGGAATTGCATCATTAAGATTTGACAAAAGAGGAATTGGTGCAAGTAAAGCTTCTGCAATATCCGAATCAAGTTTAGTATTCGAAAATTATACTGAAGATGCTAAAAGCTGGATTAACTTTTTGAAACAAGATAAACGTTTTTCTCAATTAGTAGTTATCGGACATAGTGAAGGTTCTTTAATTGGGATGATTGCCGGAGCAAAAGCAAATAAATTTATTTCAATTGCCGGAGCCGGAGATTCAGCTGATAAAATTCTTAAAACACAAATAGCCGCTAAGTCAAATCAGCAAATTAATGATATGACTTTTCCGATTATTGACAGTTTAAAAAGCGGAAATAAAGTAAACAAAGTCGACCCAATGCTTAATGTCTTATTTAGACCAAGCATTCAGCCTTATTTAATTTCCTGGTTTAAATATAATCCTCAGGAAGAGATTAAGAAACTAAATGTTCCTATTTTGATATTACAAGGAAACAATGATTTGCAAGTAACCGTAAAAGATGCCGAGAATTTAAATCAGGCCAATAAAAATTCTGAACTATTGATCGTTGACAAAATGAATCATATCATGAAAATTATTGATGGTGACAAGCAGGCAAATTTAGAGAGTTATAATAATGAAACTTTGCCTCTCTCAGAAGTTATGACCAATAAGATTGTTTCATTTATTTTAAAATAAAAAAAGCTAAAATCCGTTTGAATATATAATCAAACGGATTTTTTTTATTTCACAAAATAAGTATAATTCTTACATTTTTAAGAAAATTTTATCTGGGAACTCAACCAAAAAAAGCTATTTTTGCACGAGTCTTTTATCAATTAAACCCAAATCTATTAATATGTTAAAGAAAATTTTAAAAATTACTGCCATTGTTCTCGTGGTGTTTGTAGCTGCATTATTTGCCATTCCTTATTTCTTTAAGGATCAAATAAAAGCTAAAATTGCAGAAGCGATTAACGAAAGTGTCGATGCAAAAGTAAGTTTTGCTGATGCTGATCTAAGCTTGTTTAGAAACTTCCCGAATGCAACAGTTGGAATCGAAAAACTGGTCATTATCAACAAAGCTCCTTTTGAAGGTGACACTTTAGTTTCATTAGGCGAATTGAATTTGAAAATGAGCATTAAAGAACTTTTTAAAGGAAAAGAAGAACCGTTGAGCATTCAGGGAATTAGTTCTACGAATGGTTTAATCAATATAATCTTTAATAAAGATGGTATTGGCAACTTTGATATCGCTTTAAAAGACAAAAACAAAACAGAGAAAGACGATAAAAGCAAACCTCTTTCTTTAAAAATTCAGAACTACAAAATCGAAAATTTCACTTTTAGATATATCGATCAGAAGTCAAAAATTAAAATGGTAATTGATAGTTTAAATCACGAAGGAACTGGTGATTTCACCAACTCTAAGTTAGATTTGACTACAAAATCTACAGCCAAAGTTTCTTTGGACATGGATAAAATCAATTACATGAAAAACGTAAAACTGACTTTAGATGCAGTTTTAGGAATTGATTTAGAGCAAAGCAAATATACTTTTAAAGAAAACAAAGCCTTAATAAATCAATTGCCGTTAGAATTTGACGGTTTTATTCAGATGGTTGATGCGGGTCAGATTTATGATTTAAAATTTAAAACCCCAACTTCAGCCTTTACTAACTTCTTAGGCTTAATTCCTTCAGCTTATGCTTCAAGTTTAGATGGCGTAAAAACAACCGGTGATTTTACGGTAGCAGGTTTTGCAAAAGGACAATTAACAGATACTACTGTTCCTAAATTTAATATTGCAATTGCCTCAAACAATGCTTCATTTCAATATCCGAACTTACCCAAATCAGTTCAGAATATTGTAATTGACACAAAAATCATCAACGAAACCGGAATTCTAAATGACACCTACGTTAATTTAGACAAACTTTCATTTAGAATTGATCAGGATGTTTTTAATGCTAAAGCAAATATTAAAAACATTACCGTAAATCCTATTGTTGATGCGGCATTAAAAGGAACTATTAATTTAGCTAATCTTTCAAAAGCGTATCCAATTAAAATGGACAAACCTTTGGCTGGTATTTTAAAAGCTGATGTTACAACAAATTTTGATATGGCATCTGTAGAAAAAAGCCAATATCAAAACATAAAAAATGCAGGAACGATGAGTTTATCAGGATTTAAATATACTGATGAAAACAATAAATCGATGAACATTAGTACGGCTTTGGTTGAATTTAATCCAAGTACTATAAACCTGAAAAAATTTGATGCTACAACCGGAAAAAGTGATTTAAGTATTAATGGAGTTTTAGAAAACTTCTACGGTTTTATGTTTAAAAAACAAGAACTAAGAGGAAACTTCAATATGAGTTCTAATCAATTAGCAGTTGACGATTTTATGACTGCGGGTGAACCTGCAACTGAAAAAAAGGCTGCAAAACCAACAGAAGCAATGAAGATTCCGGCATTTTTAAATTGTACATTAAATGCAAAAGCAACAACTGTTTTGTATGACAATTTAAAACTAAAAGATGTTTCAGGAAAACTAATTGTGAAAGATGAAAAAGCAACTTTAGAGAACTTTAAAACATCAATTTTTGGAGGAACAATTGGTTTAACGGGAACCGTTTCTACCAAAACAAAAGTACCAACTTTTGATATGAATTTAGGTTTCAATCAAGTCGATATTGCCCAAACATTTACGCAACTTGACATGATGAAAAAGATTGCTCCAATTGCAGGAATTATCAATGGTAAATTAAATTCGACTATAAAATTGAATGGAAATTTAGACGCTAAAGAATTGACTCCGGATTTAAAATCTATTTCGGGAGATTTGTTAGGACAATTACTTTCGACAACTATAAACTCTAAAAATTCAACTGTATTAAGCGCCTTAACTTCAAACATTAAATTTATTGATATGAATAAAATAAATTTAAATGATATTAAAGCTGCATTAACTTTTGAAAACGGAAAAGTTAATGTAAAACCATTTGATATTAAATATCAAGATATTAAAATCACCGTTGGCGGAACCCACGGTTTTGACCAAACGATGAATTACAATTTAAAACTTGATGTTCCGGCTAAATATTTAGGAAGTGAAGCAAATGCCTTTATCTCAAAAATGTCTCCTGCAGATGCTGCGAAACTGCAAAATATTCCGATAAATGCAATGATTACAGGTAATTTTTCTAATCCTAAAATATCAACTGATATGAAATCTGCAATTACCAGTTTAGCGTCTCAGGTTGCTAATCAACAAAAAGAAAAGCTAACACAAAAAGGTGCTTCTGCTCTTAATGATTTAATCAATAAAAACACAAAAGCAAAAGATACCACACAGGCTGCAAAAACAGAAAAAGAACAAAAAACTCAGGAGGTTACTAAAAAAGCAAGTGACTTGATAAATGGTTTATTCAAGAAGAAAAATTAAATAAAAGCAACAATTAAAAAGAGGCATTCGTAAATGTAAAACGAATGCCTCTTTTTTTATACTTTAAAATCTCTTATTAAATTGCTTTTGAATAACCATTTAATTTTCCGTTCTTCAAAATTGAATTTATAGTTTTTAAATAATCATTTTTAGTGTACAAATTAATATCTACCCCAATACTGCAATTGTCATAAGGTTCATACTTTTTCATGTTTGATACAGAAAACAATCCAATAGTTGGAGTCTGAACAGCACTCGCTAAGTGCATTATACCGCTATCTGCACCAATAAACAAATCGGTATTTGCAATTACAGATCCAATTTCGCGAATATCTTTACTATAAAACGTAGGTGCTTTAAACGCTATTTGAGAAACATTTTCTACAGGCAAAATTTCGATAATATTATAATCTTTATATTCCTCTGTAAGTTGTGAATAAAAATTATCCCACCATTCTTCTGACAAGCATTTTGCGCCAGTTGCAAAGGTAAATATGCAGATTGTTCTTCGGGAATTATGAACTAAATCATTCAAAATTTTCTTGCCTTGTGTAATTTCAGAAGAAGATAATTTAAGATCTATAGGAGCAATTATTTTATTACTTTTTGCAAGTCCCAGTTTGGTTAAATAATATCGAAAGTTATAAACGGGATATTTTGCAATATGATCGTAATCACTTTTTACAAGTTGAGATTCTTCCATTAAATCTCCGTAAAATTTATACTTAGCATTAGAAAACTGGACTGCTAAACGTCCTGAAGAAGAATTTTGATCTACATTGATCACAACATCATATTTTTGTTTTTTTATTGAAATCCAGACATTAAGGTATTTCAGTAAATTCTTGAATGGCTTTTTGGGCAAATCAATTACTTTATTAATGCTATTATAATTCTCAAAAATTATTGGAGCTAATGTTCCCTTAACAAACAAATCGATTTTACAATTTGGAAATATTTCTGTGACTTCCTGAACGAGAGGTGTAATCAATAACAGGTTTCCTAATCTTCCATTTGGTCTACAGATTAAAACCCGTTTTATCTCGGATTTATCAACCAAAACAATATCCTGACCACTTTTTGGTTTTCCAATGTTCTTAGTCAGACTGCGCATTACGCCCCTTCTGTAGTGATTTATTTTGCTTAAAGCACTCATCTATTCAATAATTTAGGATTAAATAATCTTTATTCAATTTAAAAGAAATATAAAGATTGAACTAACTCAAAGCTAGCCTCTTTTTTTCTCTAAAATTAAATTCTTTCAACAAGCAATTATTACAAAATTGTAACCAAATGTATCGGTATTTACATTTTTTACTTCTTGATCGCGATTTAAAAATACAAAAATTATTTATTCAATCAACATTTTACTAAACAGTTAGCCAATAAAAATAGACGAATGCCTTATAAACCTAGACGTTTATTTCGACAACATAACCTTCAGAACCACGAATATTAAAAACAGTTCCGTTTTCAAAAATTAAATATTGCCCTTTTATTCCGGTTAGTTTTCCTTGAAATGAAGGTGTTTTATCTAAATTTAAACTTGCTACTTTGGCAGGATAATTTATAACCGGATAATGCAATTGGTATAAATCATTTTTTTGAGAATAAAAATATTCCTGTACTTCTGACGGAATCAAATTTTCTACTTTTACTTTTTCAGCAATCAGATCAAAACTTTCGCCTGTACTTTGAAGCATTTTTCTCCAATTGGTTTTATCTGTATAATGATCTTTTAATGCAACCTCTGTGATTCCGGCCAAATATCTATTAGGAACCTCAACAATCGCGATTGCCTGAGTGGCGCCCTGATCGATCCAGCGGGTTGGAACCTGCGTTTTGCGTGTTACTCCTACTTTTACTTCACTTGCGAGAGCCAAATAAACAATATGTGGCTGCAATTGTACTTTTTGCTCGTAGTCTAAATCACGATCGGCAATTCCTAAATGAGCTGTACTTAATTCCGGTCTCATAATCCAATCTCCAACTGCCGGACTTGAATAAAAACAATCGTAACAGAAACCTTGTCTGTATATTTTTTTCTTTTTATGACAATTCAGACATTCGTAACCTACAAAATTAATCTCAATCTCTTTATTCAATAATTGATTCATATTTAAAAAACTATCTTCGAAAACCAAATAATATTGAATTGGATCTCCCAGTTCAGTTTGCATTTTTGTAAGTACTCCTTGATATGTCATTTTAATTTTAGGTTTTAGTCCCGATAGCTCCCGGGAGATTTTAGATTTAAATTCACTTTGAAGAATTTGGAACATTATATCTTATTATTCCATTTTTGAAGTTGAATCTTTGTCTCAAATACAATTGTTTTTTACAAAAAAACACTATTTTTGATACAACGACAAAGTTAGTATTTGTACGCCGATATTCAAATTTTAAATTTCCTTGATTTTGTATTAATCATGAAATCTAAAATCATCAATCTAAAATCTAAATTCTCTCCATGCCCTTATCAATAATCAACTCGTTTGCCTCTTGGGTCCTAAAACAAAGGATACATCAAATCGAACTTTTTCTAAAATATCCGAATGAGGTTCAGGAAGAACTGTTGCATAATTTATTGATGGCCTCAGAAAATACTATTATTGGAAAACAATATGATTTTTCGTCTATAAACTCCTATCAGACTTTTGTTGAAAGAGTGCCAATTGCAACTTACGAAGAGTTACAACCCTTGATTGAGCGCACGCGTCGTGGCGAACAAGGTGTTTTTTGGGAAACGCCTATTAAATGGTTTGCCAAATCTAGTGGAACCACAAATGCAAAAAGTAAATTTATTCCGGTAAGTAATGAAGCCTTGGAAGATTGTCACTATAAAGGAAGTAAAGATTTGCTTTGTTTGTATTTGAATAACAACGAGGATTCTGAACTATTTCTGGGGAAAAGTCTTCGCTTAGGCGGAAGTTCTCAGATTTACGAAAACAACAATACTTTCTTTGGAGACTTATCGGCTATCTTGATTGAAAATATGCCTATTTGGGCTGAATTTAGCAGTACGCCAAGCAGCAAAACCTCTTTAATGAGCGAATGGGAATCTAAAATTGCAGCCATTATAAACGAAACCAAAAACGAAAACGTTACCAGTTTTGCCGGAGTTCCGTCTTGGATGTTGGTTTTGATGAATAAAGTTTTAGAAAACACAGGTAAAGAAAGTTTATTAGACATCTGGCCAAATCTTGAAGTTTATTTTCATGGCGGCGTGAGTTTTTCTCCTTATAAAGAACAATACAAGAAAATTTTACCAAGCAAGGATTTCAAATATTACGAGATATACAACGCTTCTGAAGGCTTTTTTGCGATTCAGGATTTAAATAATTCGAGCGACTTATTGTTGATGTTGGATTACGGAATTTTCTACGAATTTATTTCGATGGATACTTTTGGAACAACAAATCAAAAAGTGGTTCGTCTGGCAGATGTTGAATTGAATAAAAACTACGCCATTGTTATCACGACCAATTCTGGTTTGTGGCGATATTTAATTGGAGATACCGTTCGTTTTACTTCTTTAAATCCATACAGAATTCGCGTTACAGGAAGAACCAAACATCATATTAATGTTTTTGGAGAAGAATTAATGGTCGAAAATACCGATCAGGCAATTGCCAAAGCTTGTGAACTTACGCAAAGCGAAGTGATTGACTATACTGTTGCTCCAATTTTTATGCAGGACAAAGAAAAAGGTGCGCACGAATGGATGATCGAATTCAAGAAAAAACCTGCTGATGTTGGTCTTTTCCAAAAAATTCTGGACGAAACTTTACAGTCTTTAAACTCTGATTACGAAGCCAAACGCCAGAACAATATGACTTTAAACCCTTTGGTAGTTAATGTTGCTCGTGAAAACTTATTTTACGATTGGTTAAAGGAACGTGATAAATTAGGCGGACAACATAAGATTCCGAGACTTTCTAATCAAAGGGATTATTTAGAGCAGTTGAAGGAGATGTGCGCTGTTAAGAGTTAGCCACGAATTTCACAAATTTGCACGAATTTAATTGTCATTTTTCACATAGCCCCTAGCTTCAGCTTCAGCTAGGGGTTCGCAATATATTTACTCCTGGCTTTAGCCGAATTGTACATTGCTAAATATATTTGGCTAAAGCCCTAATCTTTGTTAAATCATATTCCTCCAGCTAAAGCAGGAGGCTATTCAAAATAGATCTGCTTTTAAATTTATTTTCTCTCTAAAACGCTAATTCCACTAAATCGCATGAGGGATAGAAGTGGAAATCCTTTTTATTTTTTCTTTAAAAACAAAAAGATTGAAACGGATAGCCCGACCCGCCTTTTTCGGCGGGACATGCCCATAAAAAAACCTTAATTCAAATTATGAACTAAGGCTTGTTTTTATTGTGAAACGATCTCTGCACGTCCTTGCGAGGAACGAAGCAATCTCACTTAGTGTCACATTGTTTACTCTCGTTAGTGAGATTGCTTCGTTCCTCGCAAGGACTAATAACGTCAAATTGTTTTTTACATCATATCGATATATCTGTCGTGATATCCTAATAAGTATAAAACTCCATCAAGACCAAGACTTGAAATTGAGGTTGACGCATTTTCTTTCACTTTTGGTTTTGCGTGAAAAGCGATTCCCAAACCGGCTAAGTTTAACATTGGTAAATCATTGGCTCCGTCACCAACTGCAATGGTTTGGTTGATGTGAATTCCTTCTTTTTCGGCAATTGCTTTTAGGTATTCGGCTTTCTTTTGACCATCTACGATATCACCCAAATATTTACCGGTTAATTTACCATCTTTGATCTCTAATTGGTTAGCATGAACATAATCGATACCTAACTCTTTTTGTAGATATTCTCCAAAATAAGTGAATCCTCCAGATAAAATCGCGGTTTTGTATCCGTAATATTTTAAGGCTTTCATCAATCGATGTGCTCCTTTTGTTATTGGTAAATTTACTGCAACATTTTGCAAAACATCTTCACTCAAACCTTCTAACAGTGCCATGCGTTGTTTGAAACTTTCGTTGAAGTCTATTTCGCCATTCATAGCAGATTCTGTGATAGCGCGAACTTGCTCACCTACTCCATTTAATTCCGCCAATTCGTCAATTACTTCCGTTTGAATTAAGGTAGAATCCATGTCGAAGCAAACTAAGCGTCTGTTTCTACGGTAAATATTATCTTCCTGAAATGAAATGTCAACATTTAGGGTTCTTGAAATTTCCATGAAACTTGCTGTCATAGCAATTTTATCTACAATATCTCCGGTTAGTGACAATTGTATACAAGAACGTGGATATTCTTCTTTTTCGACTACAGATGTTCTGCCTGTTAATCTTATTATAGAAACGATATTCAAATTTTGGTCGGATAGTAACTTTGCGACTGCGGCTAATTGCGAAGCGGCTAGTTTCTCTCCTAAAATATTAATGATATAACGTTGCTTAGATTGTGTTTTTACCCAGTTTTCATAATCTTCAACTGAGATTGGAATGAATTTTACTTTTACTTCTAATTCATAAGCTTTGAACAACAGATCTTTTAAAACTGGTCCTGAACTAGAGCCTGCTTCGACTTCGAATAAAATCCCTAAAGATAATGTGTCATGAATATCAGCCTGACCAATATCTAAAATATTAGCATCATAAGCAGCCAATACGGCTGTTAAACCAGCGGTTACTCCTGGTTTATCATGTCCTGAAACTTTTAATAAAATAATCTCTTTATCTTCTGCCATTTTATCTTTGTTGATTTTAAGAAGCGACAAAAATCGGCAATCTATTGTTTATAAAAAAGGATATTGTTTGTTTTTTTTACATAGAAAAAGCACATATAAATGTGCTTTTTGAAGTTATTTAACAATTATGTTCCGGTATTAAAATAACCTAACTTTTTTCTATTATTTTGGTTGATTCTCGTCAAAGTTTACCATCCAGCTTACACCAAATTTATCTTTGAACATTCCGAAGTAAGCTCCCCAAAATGTTTTACCCATTGGCATATAAATGGCTCCTCCTGCCGAAAGTCCGTTAAAGATTCTGTCACCTTCGCCTGTACTTTCAACATTGATTGATACTGAAAAGTTTGCTCCAAAAGCGACATCTCCTGATTGTTCATTACTGTCGCTTCCCATTAAAATGGTTTCACCAATTGGCAGCGAAACGTGCATTATTCTGTTGGCGTCTTTCTCAGACACTTCCGGACAGCTTCCTGGTTCGCCTGCCGGCATGTCTTTAAATTTTCCGATAAACGAAAATTCTCCTCCAAAAACTGATTTGTAAAATAAAAATGCTTCTTCGCAATTTCCATTAAATAATAAATAAGGGTTTACTGATGTTGCCATGATATTTTGTTTTTTTGTTTGTAATTATTGTTATTGAATTCTATATTTATTTGCTTTCCGATAGTTCTTTTACGGTTTCTAATCCTTTGGGGAAAGTTTCTTTAAAATAATCAAGGTACTTTTCGACCACATCAACCTGAGCTACTAAATCTGTAAACTCATCATCCGGAGTTAATCGATAGGTTTCCATTGCGCCGCTCCATTTTTTTGTTTCGTCGTCAATGGGTAATTCTTTAAAGTCTTTTATTTCTCCCAAATGCTTAAAAGCCATATATTCATTTGGAATTTTCGTTTCGATAACACTATTCATTCCATCTCCGCTTGGCGACATGAAATGTATTTTATCACCTTCTTTCCAATCGCTTACTGCGTATGAACCTTCACAAAAAGCACCTGTCCATTTTTTATAGGTTTCATCGTCCCATAAAACTGACCAGACTTTTTCGTTCGGTGCTTTGATTCTGATTTTAAATTCTAATGTTTCCATGTTATGATAATTTACTAAAATCCATAAAAAGAACATTCCAACGATGACCATCTAAATCGGCAAAACCGCAACCGTACATCCAACCCTGACTTTCTGCCGGAGATGCAAAAACATTTCCGCCTGCTTCTTTAACTTTCTTTGCCAGTTCGTCAACTTCTGCAGCACTTTCGGCATCAATCGAAATCAAAACTTCTGAACTTGTTTTTGTATCTGTAAGTTTGTTTTGAGAGAAACTGGCAAATAGCGATTCTTCAAAAAGCATTACCACAAATTTTCCTTCTCCAACGATCATACAAGTCGAACTTGGCGTATCATGTTCTTCATTAAAAGAGAATCCTATTTTCGAAAAAAAAGCTTTAGATTTTGCCACCTCTTTTACCGGCAAATTCAGCCAAATTTGTTTTGTCATTGTTTTATGTTTTAATGTTATTAAACCATATAAGTGATATAAGATAATTTAAGTTGTGTCTGTTTTCTGCTGGCAAAAGCACGAAGATACATTTTATTTTATAAACTTAATCTTACATAAAAACTAAAATCTCTGCCCCTTTGTTACTTTGCAGCTTTGAACCTTAAAAAAAACTAATTACTCTCTACATAACTTTTAAAGTTATCCATGATTGCCTGCCATCCTCCTCGTTGCATTTCTTCAGGATTTTGTGTTTCAGGATCAAAGTTTTCGATTACTTCTATTCCGTTTGGAGTTTCTTTAAAACTAATCTCAACTTTTCTTCCATCTTCTAAAATATATTCAATTGCTTTGTGTTTTTCTACCAATGTATATTCGCCTCCAAAATCAAAACTCATGCTACCATCTTTTGCTGCCATTGTCGATTTGAATGTTCCACCTTCTCTTAAATCATTTTCGGCATAAGGTGTATGCCAATCTGGCGAAGCAAAACTCCATTTTGTAATATGTTCCGGTAATGTCCAGAAATTCCAAACTTTGTCTATTGAACTGCTAATTGTGTTTTTTACTGTTATCATTATTATTTAAGATTTATTGATTATTATTTATTTTTACTTGATTTTTTTTTAAGTTCTGAATAACTCCCAAACTGTCTATATTGGAGTTTTATTGTTTTATTCCTTTAAATTAGTTACATTTTATCTGGAATTTGATCCTCATTTATAACCGAGAATTCCCAATGATGTCCATCTAAATCAAAAAAAGAACGATAATACATCCAGCCATAATCTTTAGCCTCGTCATATTCGGTTCCTCCATTTTTTATAGCATTTTCAATTATCTGATCTACTTTTTCGCGACTTTCAATTTGTACTGAAAGAATCACTTCATTGGTTGTTTCTGAATTGCAAATTTCTTTATTCGTAAATGTTTTGTAAAACTCTTCAGCTAACAACATTGCACTAATATTTTTACCTACAATCAAACAAGCTCCCTTATCATTTGTAAATTGTGGATTGAATGAAAAACCTAAGTTGGTAAAAAATGATACTGAGTGGTTTAAATCTTTTACAGGAAGATTTAAGAAAATTTTTGTTTCCATTTTTATATAAAATTACAAATTATTAAGACAAAATTAGTTTATTAACATTAAGCTTGAGATACTTTAAATGTCAACTTTAGGGTCATTTAAGACAAATTGCTTATTTTTGCAAGTCCATTAATTTTTCCAAAAAAGAGAAACCATGAATAAGAAAATAGGTTTAATCGTTCCGCATGATTATAAATTATTGAGTATCGCTGCAATTTTAGAAGTTTTTGAAACGGCTAATAAATTGAGCAAGGAAACTGAAAAGCCTTTTGATATTATGGTTTTTCAATTGGCCGAACAAATTGTTCAGGAGAAAATATTTGGATATGATATTAATCCTATTGAAGCTTCAAATATCAATTTAGACTTAATTTTGATTCCCGCTTTTACCACTGATAATATGAGCGAAATGATTGCGAAGAACAAAAATTTTATTCCCTGGTTAAAGAAGCAACATCAGTCCGGAGCCGAATTAGCCAGTTTTTGTACCGGTGCTTTTTTGTTTGCGGCTTCAGGATTATTAGACGAAAAACTGGCAACTACACATGTTGACGCCTGCAGTGCTTTTACAAAAGCTTTTCCGTTAGTAAAACTAAAACCCGAAGAAACCTTAACAGCAGACGGAAGTTTGTACACCAGCGGTGGCTCTACCTCAACATTTCATTTATTGATTTTATTGGTGCAGAAATATTGCGGAAATGAAATTGCTGTTCAGATTGCCAAAATCTTCTCCATAGACCTAAACCGATACAAACAGAGTTATTTCAGTACTTTTAGACCAAATCATTTACACAATGACACTTTGGTTGCCATGTTGCAGCAAAAAATTGAAAATCAATACAGCACTATTGAAAAACTGGAAGAAATCACCAAAGATATTCCAACTAGTTCCAGAAACATGACACGCCGATTCAAACAAGTTACAGGAATTCCGCCTATTGAATATTTGCAAAATATAAGGGTTGAAAGTTCTAAAAAATATCTGGAGCAAACCCAACTTTCGATTTCTGAAATTATCGAAAAAACAGGTTATAATGATCCAAAAGCTTTTAGAAAGGTATTTTATAAAATGGTTGGTATGAAACCAATTGAATATAGAGAGAAATTTAGAGTACAGTAAAATATTTTTTATTAACTATTTTCTTATATTTACTTTGATTTCTAAAACCCTAAAAATGAAAAAAATAGTTTTGATCTGTTTAAGCGTTTTCTTTTTGTCCAGTTGTAACTCACCTGAAGAAAATATAATAGCTGGATTTAATCTCGATGCAAGTCTAGACATCGTAGTAACTAATTCTAATGGTGACGACTTACTAAATCCTGACACTCCCAATAGTTATGATCAAAGCAAAATAAGAATACTTTACTTAGTCAAGGGCAAATTAATTAATGAACCTAATGGTACAGATTATCCTCGAAATTTTTTAATGTACAAACAAGACAATCGAAATGTTATTCGTGTTTTCCTGAATAACTCGAATGAAGAACAATATCCTGAAACCTATATTCAATGGAGCGAAAACAATACTGATATAGTAAAAATTGAATATAACCGAACAAGGAATTCTATTACTAAAAAAACCGTTTGGTTAAATGATAAATTAGTTTCTGACATTGTACCTTATTTAAAAATTGTAAAATAATACACTTTTTAAAATTAAAAAACCACCTAACAAATACTTTTGATAGGTGGTTTTTATTTTAATTATGATAAAGATTTAAGAAGCAATTTCCATTCGCTTCAATAAATTTTTATTTAAAGTATGTTTTGCGTAATCTTTATCGATTGTCAAAACTTTATCGTCTGAACTTGGCAGTTCGTACATTGCATCTGTTAAGATAGCTTCACATAACGAACGTAATCCACGAGCTCCTAATTTGTATTCTAAAGCTTTATCAACAATAAAATCTAATGCTTCATCAGTAATACTAAATTCAACATCATCCATCAGGAATAACTTTTGATATTGTTTGATTAATGCATTTTTAGGTTGTGTCAAAATCGCACGTAATGTTTCTCTATCAAGAGGATCCATATGTGTTAAAACCGGTAAACGACCAATGATCTCGGGAATCAAACCAAAATCTTTAATATCTTTTGGAATAATATATTGTAATAAATTGTCTTTGTCGATATTATCTACATTTTTAGAAGTAGAATATCCAACTGCCTGACGGTTTAAACGTTTAGAAATAATACGTTCAACGCCATCAAACGCTCCACCTGCAATAAACAGGATGTTTTGAGTATTTACCTCAACAAATTTTTGGTCCGGGTGCTTACGTCCTCCTTTTGGTGGTACGTTTACAACTGTTCCTTCTAATAGTTTCAATAAAGCTTGTTGTACTCCTTCACCAGAAACGTCACGTGTTATCGATGGATTATCGCTCTTACGGGCAATTTTATCAATTTCATCAATAAATACAATTCCTCTTTCGGCTTTAGTCACATCATAATCTGCAGCTTGCAGCAAACGTGTCAAAATACTTTCGACATCTTCACCAACATAACCTGCTTCTGTAAGTACGGTCGCATCAACAATTGCCAAAGGAACGTCTAACATTTTTGCAATAGTTTTTGCTACTAATGTTTTTCCTGTTCCGGTTTGACCAACCATAATGATGTTACTTTTTTCAATCTCTACTTCGTCGTCTAATTGCTGTTGCATTAAACGTTTGTAGTGATTGTAAACCGCAACTGACATTACTTTTTTTGTCTGATCCTGACCAATAACATATTGATCTAAGAAAGCTCTGATTTCTTTTGGTTTCTTTAAAATTAAGTCACCAACAAGTTTTGCGCTTCCGCTTGATTTTAATTCTTCTAATACAATTCCGTGTGCTTGTTCAATACACTTATCACAGATATGTGCATTGATACCTGCAATTAATAAATTAGTTTCTGGCTTCTTTCTTCCACAAAACGAACATTCTAATACTACTTTAGCCATTCTTCTTTAGTTACATAAGCCGCAAAGTTACTAAGTTTCTGAGATTTTTCATCAAAACCTCAAAAACTTAGCAACCTATTAACTTTTTATATTTTTGTTTCAAGTTAAAAAAAGGTTTCAAGTTTCAGGTTTCAAGTTTGCTATTGTTAACTTGAAACCTGAAACATATAAACTTTTTTAGCTTCTTCTCAATACTTCATCAATCATTCCGTATTCTTTAGCTTCGTCAGCAATCATCCAATAATCGCGCTCGCTGTCTTTGTGCACTTTGTCAAAAGTTTGTCCTGAATGGTGTGAAATGATGTTGTATAATTCATCTTTTAGTTTCAACATTTCACGTAAGTTGATTTCCATATCTGTTGCAACTCCTTGTGCTCCTCCAGATGGTTGGTGAATCATAACTCTTGAATGTGGCAAAGCCGAACGTTTTCCTGCTGCTCCTGCACATAATAAAACTGCTCCCATAGAAGCTGCCATACCTGTACAAATTGTTGCTACATCTGGTTTGATGTATTGCATAGTATCGTAAATTCCTAATCCTGCGTAAACGCTTCCTCCAGGAGAATTTAGATAAATTTGAATATCTTTTGATGCATCAGCACTTTCTAAAAATAATAATTGTGCTTGAACGATATTAGCGATTTGATCGTCAATACCTGTTCCCAAAAAGATAATCCTGTCCATCATTAATCTTGAAAAAACGTCTAATTGAGAAATATTCAACTGACGTTCTTCAATAATATATGGAGTCATATTTGTTGGATTCATTGCAGCTATGATTTTGTCATAGTACATTGCGTTTACTCCCTGGTGCTTTGTAGCAAATTTTTTGAATTCTTTACCGTAGTTCATATTTTAAGTGTTCTAAGTTTTACGTTAACTGTTGTGTAGTTTATTTTCTACAAAGGTCATACCTTTTTATAAATGATGCCAATTTGTCTTATTTTTTTGTTTCATGTTTAATTTTGTTTCACGTTTCAAGTTCTCGAACTTCAACAAACCTGAAACTTTAAACCTGAAACAAAAAAAATGAGCGTCAGGAAAAAAATCTCCTGACGCTCAAATATACTTATTTTTTTAGAAATTATTCTCCGTAAGACGCAGCGATAAATTCTTCGTAAGTTACTTCTTTAGTTGTTGGATTTGCTTTTTCTTTAAACACTTCTAACAATTTTTCAGCAACTACTTGCTCAGAAAGTCTTTTTACTTCTTCTTGGTTAGATAAAACTCTGGCTACAATTCCCTGAACTTCTTCGTCAGTTGGGTTTGTTTGTCCAAATTGAGCCATTTGTTGTCTGATAGCGTTTGTTGTAAAAGCTTTCAAATCTTCAAATGTAATTTGGATATTACTTTGAGCCATTGCTTTTCCTTCGATTAATTGAAAACGTAATCCTCTTTCAGATCTTGCGTATTCAACTTCAGCTTCTTCTGCAGAAAGTTTTTTCTCTCCAACAGTTTGTAACCATTTTTTAAGGAATTCAGCCGGTAAATCAAATTTTGTGCTTTCGATCAAGAAATCCTGAACGTCTAACAATAATTTTTGATCTGCTTGTTGTGCGAATTGAGCTTCAGCATCTTCTTTAATTTTTGATTTCAAATCTTCTAAAGAAGCTACTTTTCCTTCTCCAAAAAGTTTATCAAATAAATCCTGGTTTAATTCAGCCAATTCAGCTCCGTTGATAGCTTCGATAGTAAAGTTTACTTCAACATCTAAACCGTGAACATCATCATGAGATACTTTTAAGTAATCCATTAATTGGTGATCATCTTCAAATAAACCTTTTGTACTTACAGTAACAACATCACCAACTTTTTTACCGATGAATTTGTCACCTGCAGCTTTGTTAAAAGTAGCAACTGAAATTGTAGTTGTATTGTTGATCGCTTTTTCTTCGTTTGAGAAAGTTCCAGTTAAATCTGAATCAGCAGACACAACTTCTTGTGGAATTGCTTTTCCGAATTGTTTTTGGATACGTTCTACTTGTCCGTCGATTAATTTATCATCAGCGGTAACGATATATTTTACGATATTATTTTTTGCTTCTAAATCAATTTCGAAGTTAGGAACTAAACCAATTTCGTATTCGAAAGTTAGTTCTTCAGCATCCCAATCAAAGTTTTCGTTTTCTTTAGCAAGAGGAGTTCCTAAAAGATTTAATCTTTCAGATTGAACAAAACGCTCTAAAGCCAAATCAACTACTTTTTTAACTTCTTCTTGCTTAATAGCTTTTCCGTATTGTTTTTCAACAAGGTCTTTAGGAACTTGTCCTTTTCTAAAACCTTTAACGGTAGCCAAAGGCATTTTTTCGTTTATTCTTTTTGCTACCTGACCTTTATAATCCATGTGAACAACTGTCATTACAATCGTTTCATTCACAGCGTCTATTGCTACTCTTTTAATATCCATCTTCTTCTTTAATTTACATAATAAAATTGGGTTGCAAAATTATAAAATTTTTGCAACCCAACCAAGTTTTTAATCTATTGTATTTGAAGACGTTTTAAACGCCATTTAAATTTTAGTTCTATTTATCGTCTGCTACTATTTTGTACGTAATAGATTGAAGAATAGACAAGATTATACTAAAGAGCAATGCCGTCCAAAAAGTGTCTACTGCAAAACCTCCAACAATATTTGTACACAACAAAATTATGATTGCATTAATCACCAATAAAAACAGACCTAAAGTAATTACCGTTACTGGCAAAGTCAGAATAATTAATATTGGTTTTATAAACAAATTTAATAATCCTAAGACAATTGCAACAATTATTGCTGTTGTAAAACTGGCAACATGTACACCCGGCAAGAAGTTAGCGATTAACAAAACTAAGCCTGCAGTAACAAGGAGTCTAAGTAATAATTTCATGTTTTTTTAATTTTAAAATTTTAATAAAAGTAAGGAATTTTATATTTACGAACTATTGCTTCCTTATTTTTTGCCACAGATTAAAAATTACTCTTTGAGAAACTCAGTGGTTAATTCGAAAAACATTTTAGGATTTTCGGCGTGAAGCCAATGTCCTGCATTTGGAATTGTTTTGAAGGTAACATTTGGAAAATGCTCACGTATTGAATCAAAATCGGTATCTAAAATATACCCTGACTCTCCTCCTCTAATAAATAAGGTTGATTTATTGAAAACCAGCCCATCTGCCAAAGCTTTCCCGATGGCATCCAGGTTATCATTAAAGACTTCTAAATTAAATCGGAATGCCAATTGTCCAGGTTCTTTCCAATATAAATTCTTCAACAAAAACTGACGCGTTCCAAAATCAGGAACATATTGTGCAATAATTGCTTCGACATCGTTTCGGCTTGGTTTTACAGAAAAATCAACTGCGTTTAATCCTGCCAAAATATCCTGATGGTGTTGTTTGTAAAATCTCGGACCAATATCTGCCACAATTAACTTGTCTACTATTTCGGGATGTGTCGTTGCAAAAAGCATTGCTACTTTTCCGCCCATCGAATGTCCTAAAATATCTATTCTTGATAATTGATTGGCCTGACAATATTCGAACACATCTTGTACCATTGCCTCATAACTCCATTCATCTGAATGAAAACTGCGGCCGTGATTACGTAAATCTAAAATATGAACCTGAAATCCGGCATCTACATATTGTCCGGCGAGTGTTTTCCAGTTATCAGACATGCCAAGAAATCCATGCATGATGATAAATGGCTTTCCTTCGCCTTCTATTTTTGAGTATAACATTTAATTTTACTTTTAAATATTCATTTTTATTCTTTGAGACACTATGTTTAATAACTTTTCCACGAAGATTCGCGCAAAGATTTCACAAAGGCTCGCAAAATGATTACTTCAATTTATTCAAATACATATTTACCACATTATCTAAACCTAGATAAAGTGCTTCTGAAATTAAAGCGTGGCCGATAGAAACTTCTAATAAACCTGGTATATTTTGTTTAAAAAACTGAACGTTATCTAAACTTAAATCGTGTCCGGCGTTAATTCCTAAACCTAATTCATTTGCCAATTTTGCAGCTTCGATATAAGGATCGATTCCGTTTTTATTTCCCAAACCGTATTGATGTGCAAAAGCTTCGGTGTATAATTCGATTCTGTCAGTTCCTGTTTTTTTAGCACCTTCAATAATTTCTAAAACCGGATCAACAAAAATCGAAGTTCTGATTCCGTTGCGCTTAAACTCCTGAACAACTTCAATTAAATAAGATTCATTTTTTTTGGTATCCCAACCCGCAGAAGATGTTATGGCTCCAATTGCATCCGGAACTAAAGTTACTTGCGTAGGTTTGCATTCTAATACTAAATCGATAAAATTATGTTGAGGATTTCCTTCAATATTATATTCGGTATGTACGATTGCTTTTAAATCACGTGCATCCTGATAACGAATGTGGCGCTCATCCGGACGTGGATGAATTGTAATTCCCTGAGCTCCGAAATTCTGAATATCTGTAGCAACTTTTAATAAATCAGGAACATTTCCGCCACGTGCATTTCTTAAGGTTGCAATTTTATTGATATTTACACTTAACTTTGTCATATAAATAGATAATTAATTCTAGTAACACTATATTTGTTACGACAAAAATACAAAGTAAAACGTAGCAGTTTTTGCTATTTTTTGATTATTTTGCATCAAATATCCTCAATTGATTTATGACAGAAATTACTAATTATATCACCAATGATTTCAGAGCGATTGATAGTCAGGAAACGATAGCATCTGTTCAGGACTTCTTTGCTGATTTGAATTTTTCACATTTTCCGGTTTTGGAGAACGGAGTTTTTATTGGAAGTATTGCTTCTGATGATATTGAAACCTTTGATTCCGATAAAAAAGCGATTGATTACAAATATACTTTAGAACGTTTTTTTGCCCGAAAATCAATGCTTTGGCTGGATGTTTTGGAAGTTTTTGCCAAAAATCATACCAATGTAGTCCCGGTTCTTGATGAAAACAATGCCTATACAGGTTATTATGAAATGGAAGATATCATGAAATTTTTTCAGGAAACTCCATTTTTAAAAGAACAAGGCGGAATAATTATTGTCCAAAAAGGCCTTTTAGACTACTCAATTGGTCAGGTGGCTCAGATTGTAGAAAGTAATAACGGTAAAATTTTAGGTTGTTTTGTATCTGAAGCTGATTTGGAAAATGTTCAAGTTACCATAAAAATTGGTGTTGGACCAATGAATGAAATCATTCAGACTTTTAGACGCTACAATTATGAGATCATCTCAGAACATCAGGAAGATGCCTATATTAACAGCTTAAAAGAGCGCTCAGATTACTTAGACAAGTATCTTAATATATAAAATCAGACAATTAGATAATGAGTCAATTAGATAATTTCTGAACGACCTACATATTATCTAATTATCTAATTGACTCATTATCTAATTAAATAAAATGAAAGTAGCCATATACGGACAGTATTATCAAAACAGTACCGAACCTATTATTAAGGACATTTTTCTATTCTTTAACACCAACAATGTTGAGATGGTAATTGAGGAGAACTTTCTAAAAATGCTTCACGAAAAACAACTCGTTGACAATCAATACGAGACTTTTTCGGCTAGCACGTCTTTAGACAATAGTTTTGAAATGCTAATTAGTATTGGTGGTGACGGAACCCTTTTAAGAGCTGCAACTTTAGTTCGTGATTCTGGCGTGCCTATTTTAGGAATAAATGCCGGGAGACTAGGTTTTTTGGCTACAGTTCAAAAAGAAAATATTGACAGCTTTTTGCAGTTCGTAATCGATAAAAACTACACCATTTCTGAAAGGACTTTATTAAGCCTTAGTTGCGACCCAAAAAACGAAGCGATTGAAGATTTGAATTTTGCAATGAATGAGGTTACTGTTAGCCGAAAAGATACAACATCGATGATTACCGTTGAAACCTATCTAAACGATGAATATTTAAACTCTTACTGGGCAGACGGCTTAATCATCTCAACTCCTACGGGTTCTACGGGATATTCACTGAGTTGCGGCGGCCCACTATTAACCCCAGATGTTAAAAGCTTAGTAATAACGCCAATCGCTCCTCATAATCTAACCGCAAGACCACTTGTTATTCCTGATGATACCGTAGTGAAACTGCGTGTTTCCGGACGAGAGGATCAATATTTAGTTTCATTAGACTCCAGAATAGCTTCTGTAAAAAATGAATCTATTTTGACAATTACAAAAACTGACTTTAAAATAAAAATGGTCGAAATACCGGGCGAAACCTTCTTAAAAACATTAAGAAATAAGCTACTTTGGGGAGAAGACAAAAGAAATTAAAGCTTTTTCTGACACCCATCTATACGATAATACCACTTTTTCTCGTTCTGCATGTATCGAATCCGCATTAAATGTCTGAAATTCATATTGTAAATTGAAAAAAAAGCACATTTAACTAAAGCGACGTTGATTCGTATCGATAATTATTATATTTGCACGCAATTTTGAATTAAATGAAGAAAATTTTTAATTTATTGTTATGTTTTTTCCCCTTTATTACACTAAACGCTCAAATCAATGAGATTGGTGTTTTTCTTGGCGGAAGCAACTTTGTTGGGGACGTAGGAAGTACAACCTATATTGCTCCAGAAAAACTAGCTTTTGGTGTTTTGTATAAATGGAACAAGAGCCCACGCCATTCTTATCGTTTTTCGTATACACAGTCATCAGTTAGCGGAAACGACTTTGACTCAAACGAAACGGGACGTAATAAAAGAGGTTACAGTTTTGAAAATACTGTTCAGGAATTATCTGCTGGTTTAGAATTTAATTTTTTTGACTTTAATTTACACGATTATCATCCAAAAATTACTCCTTATATATTTTCAGGATTAAGCTATTTTAGGTATGATGAGTTGTATCGATATACAACAAATCCAAATGTGACCAATTCAAAAAGATCAGGTTCATTTGCTATACCTATAATATTAGGAATAAAATCGAACATTGATCCACATTGGGTTTTAGGTGCCGAAGTTGGCGCTCGTTATACCTTTACAGATGATATTGACGGAAGTAACCCTAATACAAGCAACACGACTATAAAAAAATTCGGGAATTTAAATAATAATGACTGGTATGTTTTCTCAGGTATTACTTTAACTTATACCTTTGGACAAAAACCTTGCTATTGCGCAGAATAATAAAATGAATTTAATAGACTCTATAGATCATACAAATTTACCTAAACATCTGGCCATTATTATGGACGGGAATGGTCGTTGGGCCAAACAACAGGGCTTCTTAAGAGCTTTTGGCCACGAAAACGGGACTAAATCTGTAAAAAAAACAATTACTACTTGTGCCAAACTCGGTATTGAGTATCTTACTTTATACGCTTTTTCTACAGAAAACTGGAATCGTCCAAAACTGGAAGTCGAAGCATTAATGAGGATATTGATTAATTCTCTAAAAAAAGAGCTAGTTACTTTACAAGAAAACAACATCAGGCTAAATGCAATTGGTAATCTTGATAAATTACCAAAATCTGCTCAAAAAGAGCTACTTGATGTAATTGATAAAACCAAAAACAATACACGTCTCACGTTAACACTGGCTTTAAGTTACGGATCACGAGAAGAATTGGTAAATGCCGTTAGAATCATCAGTGATAAAGTTAAAAATAATATAATTTCAATAGACACTATTGACGATTCAATTATAAATGAGCATCTTTACACGCAAAATTTACCTGACGTAGATTTATTAATACGAACAAGTGGAGAACATAGAATAAGTAATTTTTTGCTATGGCAGATAGCCTATGCAGAATTATATTTTACTAATGTCTTGTGGCCAGACTTTAAAGATCAAGATTTATATGAGGCTATTATTAGTTATCAAAAAAGAGAACGTAGATTTGGAAAAACCAGTGAACAAATTAAATAATTTTTTAGTGTTACAAAAAAGAGTACAAATAGTCCTTACCCTACTTCTTTTGGGTAGTTTTTCACAAATAAAAGCACAAGAAAGAGTTCCTTTTGATCAAGGAAAAAAATATATTCTTGCTAAAGTTTCTGTTGTTGGTAAAATAAGCTTCAATGAACAAACTGTTGTTACCTTTTCAGGCCTTCAAAAAGGACAGGAAATAACTGTTCCCGGTGAAGAAATCAGTGGCGCAATTAAAAAATTAGGTAAACTTGGTCTTTTTGACGAGATTGCCTTCTATATTAATAAGGTAGAAAACGATAGTGTTTATCTTGACTTAAATATTGTCGAACTACCTAAACTAAACGAAGTTAAATTTGTTGGTATTAAGAAAAGTAAAATCGATGGACTAATTAAAGACAACAACTTAACAAAAAGTAAAATTGTCAACGAAAACTTAATTACTACGACAAAAAATTACATCGAAAACAAATACAAAAAAGACGGTTTTTATAATACCAAAGTTACTATTACCACAACTCCGGATACTATAAACGGACATCAGGTAAACATGCTTGTTCGGGTAGATAAAGGTGATAAAGTCAAAATTAGCAGCATTGATTTCATTGGCAATAAGCAACTTACAGACTCCCAGTTAAGAGGCGCAATGAAAGACACAAAGCAAAAAAACATATTTCGTGTTTTAAAAGCTTCAAAATTTATTCCTGAAAAATACAAAACCGACTTAGAAAAGGTTGTTTCAGCTTATAAAGAAAAAGGATATCGTGATGCTCGTATTATTTATGATTCTGTTGTTTACAACAAACAGAAAAATATGCTTGCAATCAAAATTAATCTGGAAGAAGGAAACAAATATTACTTCGGAAATATTAAATTCTTAGGAAATACTGTTTATTCTGACCGTATTTTAAATAGTTATTTAGGAATTAAAAAAGGAGAAACCTATAATGGTGTTTTACTTGAAAAAAGAATTGCAGATAAATCAAAACCAGATGCTGAAGATATAACAAACTTATATCAAAACAATGGTTATTTGTTTTCAAACATCAATGCTGTAGAGGTAAAAACAGTAAATGATACTATCGATTTTGAAATTAGAGTTACTGAAGGTCCTATTGCATATTTCAATAAAATTTCGGTTGTTGGTAATGATAAAACGAACGACCACGTAATTTATCGTGAATTAAGAACCAAGCCAGGAGAAAAATATAGTAAAGAGCAATTAGTTAGAACTATTCGTGAGATTGGACAATTAGGATTTTTTGATCCTGAAGCAATTGAACCAAAGTTCAAAAACGTAGATGCCGGAGCAGGAACTGTTGATATTGAATATCATGTTGTAGAAAAAGGATCGAGCCAGGTTGAACTTCAAGGAGGTTACGGTGGTGGAGGTTTCATTGGTACTTTAGGATTGTCATTTAACAACTTCTCGGCCAGAAAACTTTTTGACAAAGAAGCCTACAAACCGTTACCAATGGGAGATGGACAAAAAGTATCACTTCGTTTACAAGGAAGTACTTATTTCCAAACGTATAGCTTATCGTTTTCAGAACCATGGTTTGGAGGAAAAAAGCCTGTACAATTTAGTTCATCTATATCATATAGTAAACAATTTCTTAATAATTATGTCACCAGAAGTGTTGATAAAAGCAAAAGTTTTAATATTTTTACAGTACAAGTTGGTCTAGCTAAAAGATTAACAGTGCCGGATGACTATTTTGTATTGTCACAATCTGTTAGTTACCAACATTATGATTTAAATAATTATAACACAGGTTTGTTTACCTTTGGTAATGGAGCATCAAGAAACTTAGCATATACAATAGGAATCTCAAGAAGTAATAAAGGGGTTAACCCAATATTCCCAATGTACGGTTCTGAATTTAGTATTTCTGCAAAAATTACACCTCCATACTCATTATTTAATGGTGTTGATTATGGTGATTTGAAAAATCAAAAAGAATACAAATCAAGATGGACAGGAGCGTCAACTTCTGGTGCAGATGGAAAACCGCTTAACAATGGAGACTACATCAAGCAAGAAGTTATAGGTAGTCAAACTGGAACAGTAAGTGTTGGATCTGATTATACAAGTGCAGATACTGACCAAGGTAAAGTGGATCAGAAAAGATATAATTGGTTAGAATACTATAAAGTTAAATTTAAAGCCGATTGGTATACTAAAGTATATGGTAAATTAGTTTTAAGAACATTGACTGAGTTTGGTTTCTTAGGAGCCTATGATCAGGCAAGAGGTGTTGTACCATTTGAACGTTTTTATTTAGGAGGAGACGGAATGGCGCAATACTCAATGGATGGTAGAGAGACAATAGGATTAAGAGGTTACAAAAACAACTCTTTGACTCCTGTAAATGCTAACGGAGAGCCAATTGGAGCAACGATTTATAACAAATTCTCTATGGAATTACGTTATCCAATTACATTAAAATCGTCAGCATCTATTTATGCGTTAACGTTTTTAGAGGCTGGATCATCATATCCAACGTTTAAAGATTATAACCCATTTGATTTATACCGTTCAGCAGGTGCTGGTTTACGTGTATTTATGCCTGCATTTGGATTGTTAGGTATTGATTTTGGATATGGATTTGATGCTGCACCAGGAATGCCAAGCAACAAACCAAATGGTTGGGAAACGCACTTTATCATAGGACAACAGTTCTAGATAAATTAAAGTTGGTTAAAAATTTCCAAATAAAGTAATGTTATGAGAAAACAGTTTTTATTTATATTTTTAGCCTTGATTGTAGCAAATACAAGTCAGGCACAAGGAAAAACGACTAGGATTGGCTACATCGATATGGAGTACATTTTGGAAAATGTTTCTGACTATAAAGACGCAAAAGCCCAACTAGAGTTGAAAGCTCAAAAATGGAAACAAGAAATTGAAGCTAAGAAATTAAACATCAATACTCTTAAAGAAAACCTTAAAGCTGAAAAAGCGCTTCTTACCAAAGAGTTAATTGATGAAAGAGAAACTGAAATCAAATTTCTTGAAGACGAAATGTTAGATTACCAACAAAAGCAATTTGGTCCTGATGGAAGTTTAATTTATCAAAAAAAGGCGTTGGTAAAACCTATACAAGATCAGGTTTTTACAGCTGTCCAAGATATAGCTGAAGCTAAAAATTATGATTTTGTGTTTGACAAATCATCAGATTTAACAATGCTTTTCAGTAACAAAAGATTTGACATTAGCGATCAGGTTTTACGTATTTTAAACAGAACTGACAAACGTGAACAATTGACTAAAAAACAATTAAAAGATCAGGAAGCTAAAGAAAGTAAAGAAAATGCTATTGATGAAAGTCCAGCATTACAAGACAGACAAAAAGCATTAGACGAAAAGAAAGCTGCCAGAGATAAACTAATTGAAGACAGAAGATTAGAGCAGGAAGCTAAGAAAAAAGAATACGACGACAGAAGAAAAGCAATTCAGGCAGAGCGAGAAGCTAAAAAAAATGGCACGGTTTCTGAAACAGCAAAAACAACGGATGCTACTAAAACCGATGGTACAGCAAAAACTGCAACACCAACAGGAACTGAAACAACTCCGGCAACACCAGCAGTAGATAAAGCTGCAGAAAGACAGAAACTCTACGAGCAACGTAAAAAAGAATTAGAAGACAGAAGAAAGAAAATTTTAGAAGAAAGAGAAGCGGCTAAAAAAGCAAAAGAAGCCGAAACACAAAAATCAAATACGACCAATAATTAATTAATATTTTAAAAATGATGAAACAATTCAAAACTTTACTAATTGCTGCCATTTTAATTTTAGGAGCAAGTAACACAATTAACGCACAAGCTAAGGTAGCTCATGTTGATGTTAGCGAGATTATGTCGAAAATGCCTGCAATGCTAGATGCTCAAAACCAATTACAAAAATTAAGCGGTACATATGATGCAGAATACAAAAAAATGGTTGACGAATACCAAGTAAAAATTAAAAAGTATGAAGCTGAAGCTGCAACTGTAACTGAAGCTGTAAACGGAGATCGTTCTAAAGAAGTTCAAGACATGCAAAAAAGAATTGTTGACTATAGAGACAATGCACAAAAAGAGCTACAACAAAAAGAAACTGATATCGTAAAACCATTAATGGAAAAAGTAAGAGCTGCTATCCAAAAAGTTGGAAAAGCTAAAGGTTTCCAATATGTTCTTGACGGTTCTACTTTATTGTTAGCTGATGGTCCAAACATTACTGCTGATGTTAAAAAAGATTTAGGATTCTAAGAAACAGATTTCTTATACTATCAAAACTGCTCAATTCTTTCAAAAAGTTTGAGCAGTTTTTTTTTACTTTAAACCAAAATTAAAAAACAATAATTTTTAAAGATTTCAGTTAAATTGGAATATAAATCTATTCCAAAAAATACTAAATTTGTATTATGACGAACAACAATCCTATAGGCGTTTTTGATTCTGGTATTGGAGGAACTTCCATCTGGAATGCCATTCATGATCTGCTTCCAAACGAAAAAACAATTTATTTAGCCGATAGTAAAAATGCTCCTTATGGTCAAAGAACCAAAGAAGAAATTGTTGCTTTGAGCAAAAAAAATGTTGATTTTTTACTAGAGCAAAATTGCAAGATTATCGTTGTTGCTTGCAACACCGCTACAACAAATGCTATAAGAGAACTTCGTGCTGAATATGATATCCCATTTATAGGAATTGAACCTGCAATAAAACCTGCAGCCACAAATTCGAAAACACAAGTCATTGGCATTCTGGCTACACAAGGAACATTGAATAGTGAGTTATTTAATAAAACTGCCGAAATGTTTCAGCATACCACAATAATTGAGCAAGTTGGTCACGGGCTTGTGCAGCTTATTGAAGACGGAAATCTAAATTCGCCAGAGATGACTCAATTATTAGAATCGTATTTACAACCAATGATTGATGCTAATATTGACTATCTGGTATTGGGTTGTAGCCACTATCCGTATTTGATTCCGCAGATAAAAAAGATTTTGCCGGAGCATATTCAAATTATTGATTCCGGAGAAGCAGTTGCCAGACAAACTCAAAACGTCTTACGCGAAAAAGTTGGTTTTACTGATACTCCAAATAACGACCCAACATTTTATGTCAATTCAAATCCTGAAGTTTTAAAATCGATTTTAAATTATAAATACCCTGTAATCGAAAAAGATTTTTAAACCTCTACTCTATTTTTCGCTTGACGAACCAAATTCCATCCAAAGATAAATTCAGGGATATTTTATGGTAGTTTTCTTTGATAAGATTATCTGAGATTCTTCCTTTTTGTCCATACGAATAAGAAATATTTACGGCGGAAAAAGTGTTTTCAATTGGCAGTGAAATTCCAACAGAAATGGCTGCGTTGTTAACTCTTTTTCCGTCGACTTCAAGATAACCGGTGTCAAAATTCAAACCTGTAGAGTACTGAACCGTGTCCCAATATCTTCTGGCATTTTTTCTGGAATTATAAGAAAACCCAAGTGCAAATCTGTCTTGATTAACAAAATTTCCATATAATTCAGACTGATTTGTGTTGTTCCATAAACTCTTTTCATAATCAAGAGTCATGTTTAAATTGTTCTTAAAGCGCTTGCTAATTCCTACTCCAATTTCTAAAGGCAAATAATAATCATCTATATCGGTTGCAACATTAGACTCTATACTGGTTGTTACATCGTTTGCAATTGTTTGAACCGATTGAACTTTAGAAGCCCCAATTTGTGCTGGCAACTTAAAGGTTGTAGCAATTGTAAAAGTTGAATCAATTTTATACTGAGCCCCAAATGTAGCCCGCAAACCACTATAATTTGTTTTTTTACTCATTGTCGTTACTGAATTTGCGATTAGAAAACTTCTATCATCCCTAGTGTTTCCAAACAAAACAGCAGCCGATGCTCCTACAGAAAGTTTTTTTCCAAACCGATATCCATACGAAAAATCAAAATTGTTTAATCCGCCGGAACCCGCTGCAGTTAAATAATAATATTCCTGGCTGTCTGAAATTGGTAGTTTTAAATTGGAGATTTTAAATGTTGCACTTGAATAAGGACGTAAGGCAACACTAAATCCAGAGTTTTTAGTAACCGGAAATGCAAAAGCAATATGCGAAAATTGAAAATTATTGCGCTTTTCGCTTCTTGAACCACTCTGATAAGTTGTCGCAATCGCTTTTCCCCCAATATCAAACATAAAATGATTCAGAGGCAAATAACCTAATGACGCCGGATTTAAATTATTTATAAACGTATCTGAAGGTAATGCAATACCTGAAGAACCAATTGAAGGAAGCGATCCAAAATCAGAATCGTACAAACTTCCTACTCCATATAATGAATAAGGAGAACTCGAAATACTTTGTGCAAATGAAGTCAGCGACATTAAAATAGCGCCACTGAAATAAACTATTTTATTTTTCATTTAATAAGAGATGTAATAAATTTTCAACTGAATTTTATTGTCTGAATGTTTTTGATCTCCTAAAACAACTCTGTTGACTGCTTTAGAAATTGCGGGTAAAGTAAGAATCAAAGAAGATCTGGAAGCAGATTGTTTCCACATTTCTTTTTGCAGAAAACCTCCGATAGGAATTGTATAACCAATATTCTCATTAAACTCGTCACTCTTCTTATTTAAAATTCCGTAGACAGATTTATTTGCAGAATCCAGCAAAGAACCACTAATCCTGTTCAAATTATCACCTACATAAACCTTTAAAGAATCGGCTAAGGGATATTTGTCTGAATAGGAATTATTAACCGGCTTTAAAACTAATTCGGCAGCGACAATTGCCCCACTTGCTGAAATACGTTGGAATTGCTTGATATTTGGAAAATCTATTCTGCAGCAAACTCCCGTTCCGGACTGAATAAAACCTTGCCGATTGGTTAAAGAACTAACCAATTTGCTTGTTGGAACGGGCAAATTCTGAAGTAAAGTTCCTGATTTGTCTGATGAAATAGCATTGAACTGTTTTGTGTTGTCAAGTACAGAAAAATCTAAAAAATAGGGCGTTTCTTCAGTATCTGCCTGATATTTTGAATAATACAACCTCACTTTACTGGTTGCAGTACTAAAACCAATAACACTGGAAGAATTAGAAGCCGAAGGCACTAAAACAAGGCCTTTTAAATATTCTGTAAAAGTGTCAAAATCCGTGATATCTCTTTTCTTTAATTTCTGAAAAAGTTCTGCACCAAATGTGTCACTCATTTTTATATTGATAGAATCTTTTCCAATTGGTCGTGGCTTATATGAAATGGTGCCAAGACTTTCTGAACTATAATTCAATGCCGAATTGTTATAGAAATTTTTATCCTCTGTGTTAGGCTTTACTTTCTGAATCAGACGATGAATATCAAATGTTTGCACTTTTGTGGTGTCTCCAAAATAATAGTTATCATATTTTAGAATCATCGAAATAGAATCAAAAACATAATTTACAGACTCCGTATCTGAACCATTATTAACTAAATTGTATACAGTAGACGATAATTGAAAATAACTATCAGACTTTACCTTCCCAAAAATGGGGTCGTCATAATTTCCTGTCAAAATTCGGCTTTGACCGGAAGTCACAAGCGAATCTAAATTTATGGTAGACATATCAACCGTGAGAGTATCTACTAAGATAACTTTATTATTTAAAGCTAAATAGTCAGACCCTACAACAAACTCGCCGGCATCTGTATCTGTACCGCATGAAATTAACGATAGCGCAAAAAAGAACATCAATATAAACTTGTGCATAATCAATTTTTTGAGCAAATATAAAATGCACTCTTCTGCACTACACTATAACATATACAGTCGTGCATTTTTGACCTATAAATAGTCCAAAATCATCTATAACAGATTATTATCGTCAAATACTTCATTCGGCCTTAAAAAAAGCTATTTAGTCTATCAAAAAGCGCCATACATATATCTTCTTTTTTTTAAAACCATTAGCCACCTACTTTTGAACCAATAAATAAGTAATGAAAATAAGGTTTTTAATTTGTTCGATTTTTTCAATTTCATTTTTCAGTATGAAAGCACAGGAAAGTTTCTCTGTAAATATGAATTTAAAAACAGAACCAACAGATAAAATTGATTTTAACGAAAGTAGTATTGGAATCCTTTTCAGTAAAAAATTAAGCTTTACAAATCAAATAACAAATACATTAGAATACTCAAATTTGAAAGTGAATTATGAATTAAACAGCTTTAAAAGCGTTGAAGAACTGAGTCAATTTAATCAGATTCAAAATAAGTTTGAAATCAAACAGGAAGTTTCAAATACAACAAAAATTGATTTTGCGATCATGCCTTCGGTAAATTTTCAGCAAAACTTAGATGCTTCTGATTTTTTTCTTTTTGGGAGTTTTGATATTAATCAGCAATTAAATTCAAAGACTAGTATTAAAATTGGATTGGCTAGAACGGCCATTTTTGGCTCTCCCAAGTTCATTCCAACTTTGTCAATAAACTATAAGATAAATGAACAAAGCAATGTGTTGATAGGATTTCCGGATTCGAATATTTCGTACTCAAATAACATCCGAAATAAATTCAGTTTAACGAATAGTTTCAATGGAAGCTTTTATTATTTAGACGCTCAAAACAAGATGTATGAAAGTGCCACTAAGGCGAGTTTATCACAAATAACTTCGGCTTTTGAGTATGAAAGAAATGTTACTAAAAACTGGTTTCTAAATTTTAAAGCAGGATATGACTTTAACAAAAAATACAACCTGATCGATAATGAAAATCATAATGTCTATAATTTCAACACAGGCAACGGATATATTCTAGGCATTGGGATCAAATACAAACAATAAATAAATTTAATACACTATGAATAATTTAAAAAAAGGAATATTATTCGCGGCACTGTTTTCGAGTCTCATTTTTATAGGCTGCAGTAATGATGATAACAATGATGATTTAGTAGGAAACTGGGTTAAAAAATCGGCATTTGACGGACCTGCAAGATCTAGTGCAACTAGTTTTGTAATAGGAGATTATGCTTATGTGGCAACTGGTTATACCGGAGATGTATATTTAAAAGATTTATGGGCATACAGTTCTAATGGAGATTATTGGGAACAAAAAGCTGATTTTATAGGCGTTGGCAGAAGTTCTGCTTCAAGTTTTACGCTAAACGAAAAAGGATATATTGGTCTGGGTTATGACGGAACCAATAAACTGAAAGATTTCTATCAATACGATCCAACCAGTAATAGCTGGACTCAAAAAACTGATTTTGGAGGAACTGGCCGTTATGCAGCGGTAGGTTTTCAGGTGGGCGGAAAAGCTTATTTTGGAACTGGTTATGATGGAAATTATCTAAAAGATTTTTATCAATATAATGATCAGGCAAACACCTGGACTCTTGTAAACGGGTTTAGCGGAAACAAAAGACGTAATGCTACTGTTTTTGTAATTGATACTAAAGCTTATTTGGTAACTGGTATAAACAATGGCGTTTATCAGGAAGATTTTTGGGAATTTGATCCATCAACTGATGTCTGGACCAGAAAACGCGACATTGACAAAAACACTGATGATGATCCTACTTACAATGATGATTATGCAATCACGCGTGCAAATGCTTCTAGTTTTTCTATGAACGGACTTGGATATGTTGTAGGCGGCGAAAGCATCAAAACAGTCTGGGAATACACTCCATCGACTGATGTATGGGTAGAAAGAACTCCAATGGAAGGTGCTATGCGAGCAGATGCTGTTGGTTTTGCAATAAACAATCGTGGTTATTATATGTTAGGACGAGTAGGTTCAACTTACTTTGATGATGCCTGGGAGTTTAAACCATTAGAAGCGCAAAATGACGATGATAATTAATGCAAAAATGAAATTCTTCCGGGCTAAAATCCAGAAGAATTTACTGTTTCTTTTGCTTGTTTTACAATTTGTTGCCTGTACAAAAAACGGAGCTTTTAAATCAGAAGCATTCAAAACAGAATCTGGCTGGGGATATTCAATTACTTACAAAGACAAAATCATAATCAAGCAATCCATAATACCCGTAATAAGTGATTCTAAAAGCTTTTCGACAGAAGATGATGCCTTAAAAGTGGCTCATTTAGTCGTTGACAAACTCAATCAGCAGATATCACCAACGGTAACCAAAAATGATTTAATTTTATTAAAAATAAAATTATAAATGAAAATAGATACCATTAAAAATACGAGTTCCAATAGAATTTTATTCCATTGCATGATATGGGTTTTCTTTATTCTGACTTCTTTAATTCAGTTTTATGAAAGCCCGTTCAGGATCAATAATGACTTTTATGTACAATGGTTCACCGGAATTATATTGTTTTATCTGAACTATTTTTACTTGGTTCCTGCTTTGCTTTTGCAAAAAAAATACTGGCTCTATTTTGTTTTTGTTCTTGTTCTGATTGCTGTTTTTATGATTATCAGAATCAATTATTTTATTCCTGAGTTCAGACATTTAAGAACTTCGAATATTATGCCTCCAAGAGCAATGCCAATTGATCCTAACACTTTTCCGAAAGGCAAACAAATAAGGTTTGAGATGAGACAACCTCTTTTTTTTAAAGTTGGCCCATCACTTTTCTATATTTTAATCATTACAATAAGCGCTGCGATTAGAACACTGACAGAATTTTATAACAACCAACAAAACAAACTTATTGCCGAGACACACAGAACAAATACTGAATTGATTTATTTGCGAAAACAAACCAATCCGCATTTTTTGTTCAATTCGTTAAATAGTATTTATTCTTTGGCTCACAAGAAATCTGATTTGGTCCCTGATGCCATCGTAACATTGTCTGAACTAATGCGTTATATGCTTTATGAAACAGATAATAAAACGGTGGCTTTAGAAAAGGAAATCAATTATATTCAGAATTATATCGAATTACAAAAACTGAGACTCAATAACATCGAAGACATTGTTATAAATGTTCATGGCGATACCAAAAATAAATTTATCGAGCCTTTGTTATTGATTTCATTCGTTGAAAATGCCTTTAAATACGGAACCGATTATAAAGGTGCAGCTCACGTAAAAATTAAGATTATTATTTTGGAGAACAGCCTCGATTTTTGGATCGAAAACACCATTGAAAACTATATAAAAGACCCTGAAAATTCAGGAATTGGATTAGTGAATATTCAAAACCGACTGGATTTGCTTTATCCGGATGCTCATGAACTCACTATTACGCAAGACAATCAATATTATCGTGTGCATTTGAATTTAAAATTAGATGAAATTCAAAACACTATCAATTAAACACAACTAATCATGGACAGAAAAAAATTCATAAGAAACGGTATATTAGGAATTGCATCTTTGGCAACAGCCTCTAAACTATTAGAATCATGTTCTAAAAGTGATAATGGCGATACAAACACATCAGGCGACGGAAGCTGCACAGTTTCTCCTGCTGAAACTAAAGGGCCATTCCCTATTAAAACACCAAGCCAACTTGTTTTAGAAAACATAAAATCTGATCGAATTGGCGTAGCTTTACTTATTAATCTGATTATCGAAAATAAAAACAATAACTGCTCGCCTTTAGAAGGTGTTTTTGTAGATGTCTGGCATTGCGATAAAGACGGTAATTACTCTGAATATGGAGGAACTTCGATGCAACAAACAGATTATACTTCGGTTCACTTTTTAAGAGGCAGACAAACAACAAATTCAAAAGGAGAAGTTTCGTTTATTTCTATTTTTCCGGGCTGGTATCAAGGCAGAGCGCCGCATATACATGTTGAAGTCATGACTACTGGAGGATCATCATTATTGGTAACACAAATTGCTTTTCCTGAAACGGTTTCAAGCGAAGTATATTCAAGTACAAATTATGCTGCTCACGGTCAAGCCGATACTTCGAATACGAGAGACAATGTTTTTTCGGATAGTTTAGCCAATGAATTAGCAACATTGACAGGAAATTTAACAGATGGTTACACACTAAGTAAAACCATTACAGTAAACGGATAGCATTGAAAATGAATTATTTTTTTTATGAAAATTTTAAAACTTAATTCATTGGTTACAAACTAATTTTGCGCCCAAACAGGAATTTTTAAAAATCTAATCTCCAACAAATGAAATGTGTAATTATAGATGATGAACCTTTAGCGGTTGAATTATTAGAAGATTTTGTTCGAAAAGTAGATTCTCTCGAATTAGTCAGCACTTTTAATAATGCAATTGATGCTGTTTCTTTTATCAATCAAAATAACATTGATTTGATATTTCTGGACATTCAGATGCCGCATTTCTCTGGTATTGATTTTTTGAATACAATCGAAAAAAAGCCATTAATTATTTTTACAACTGCTTATTCTGATTATGCAGTTGAAGGATTTAATCTTGGCGCTGTTGATTATTTGGTAAAACCAATTCCGTTTCATCGTTTTTTAAAATCGGTTGTAAGGGCACAACAGGTCTTAAATCCGGCTGCAACTATTCAGGCTATTTCTGAAAACACAACTGCTCCGGAATTAGAGCAGGATTTTATGTTTGTAAGAGCTGAATATGAAAACGTAAAAATGAATTTTTCGGATATTCTATTTATTGAAGGTCTAAAAGATTATGTAAAAATTTACACGACCGACAACAAATTTACCTTAACATTAATTAGCTTAATAAAGTTAGAAAATTTACTTTCCAGCAAAGGATTTTCAAGAATTCACAGGTCTTATATTATCAATATAAAACATGTAAAATCAATACAAAAAAATAAGGTTTTGATTAGTGACAAACGAATTCCGATTAGTGAAAGCTACAAAAATGCTTTCTTCGAAAAAATCAACCTATAATTAAAATTCCAATTTTTAAAATCCAAATCCCAAATAAAAAAATTCCAAATCCCAATGCATTGTCAATAAATGTTGGAATTTGGAATTTTTATTATTTGGAATTTATTGAATTTATTCTTTAAACCAGCCCGAATACATTACATAATTGTTTGAGATACGTTCGATTTCTCCCGCAAAATCAGATTGATCGATATCTTTCACTTTTGTGGCAGGAACACCGGCATAAATACTTCCCGAAGTCACAACTGTATTTTGAGTTAAAACTGCTCCGGCTGCCACGATAGAATTACTTTCGATCACACAATTATCCATTACAATAGCGCCCATCCCAATCAAAACATTGTCATGAACTGTACAACCGTGTACAATGGCATTATGTCCAATTGAAACATTATTACCAATAATAGTGGGATGTTTTTGATAGGTACAATGTATAATTGCCCCATCTTGAATATTGACTTTATTTCCTATTTTGATAAAGTGAACATCTCCACGAATTACGGCATTAAACCAAACACTACAAGATTTTCCAAAAGTAACATCACCTACAATTGTCGCATTTTCGGCAACATAACAATCATCAGGAATTTGAGGCGTTTTTCCGTTTACAGATTTGATTAACATAATATTGATTTAATTAATAGCGGGACAATTACAGTCGTAACGTTCCTTTTTACAAAATAAATTAATTCCTAAAGTAATCTGGTGATAGCCACCAGTATCAAATTTCACATTTCCCATAACCTGCGAATAGGTATAAGCAAACATGAAATTTTTAAAGTTCACTCCAATTATAGGAGTAAAATATTGTAATTTTTGAGATGAAACACCACTTCCGTTACTATATTGCGCACCATCAAAACTTCTTCTATAAGATAAAGCAGCCCATAAACTTCCAAAATCCATGTTTTTATAGGCTTTCATGTTTAAATCGATAGACTTTTGTTTTGTTTTATCAAATAATTGAAACAAAATAGACGGTTCCCAGGTAATATTGTCACTTTTCCCAAAAACATATCCGGCACTAAGCAAGAACTTTCTCAAATTGTCACTTTCATAATCTGTGTATATATCTCTTCTGGTTTCTAATAAACCCTGAACGGTTGCATGAGCATAAAAATCTAAATAATTATATGAGGCTCCAACATCAACATTAAAATAAGAATCTTTTTGAATTTGACCATAAACAATTGGATCAAAAGTTCCTCCAAATGCAGTTTCGTCTAATTGATTCTGAATTATACCTCCGCTAATACCAAACGAAAGCTGATTTAAATCTATTTCATCTCTCGAAAACATTATATGATGTGCATAAGTAAGCTTCACTCCTTTTTGAGAATGATACCCATTTTTATCATTAAATAGAATTATACCGGCTCCTGATCTTTCTCCAATTCTTCCGTTCATACTTAAGGTCTGAAGCGAAGGGGCATCTTCCTGACCAAACCACTGTTTTCTCGCTGTCAATCTTATTTTTGTACAATTTGCAGCTCCCGCCATCGACGGATGAATTAAGTAATAATTATCTGATAAATAATCTGAATAAACCGGAATTCCCTCTTGTGAATAAGAATAAAATGATGTGATTAAAAAAATAAATAAAACCCTGATTCTAAATTCCATAAAGGCAATTTTGTTTGCTTATAATTTAGACTCTCATAATTTAATACGATTTATTTGAAAAGAGTCTTAATTATTTTATTAAAAAATCAAATATAGGTATTAGTAGAAAATAACTTTACTAAATTTGTGAAAAATTACAAATCATGACAAAAATCACTATAAAAGAAACTCAAAATCCGACTATCTTAAAGTTTGAATTTGAAGATTTCATTACCCAAAATCAAAATTTTGAATTCAAAAATATCGATGAAGCGGAAGCATCGCCATTAGCACAACAATTATTCTATCTTCCGTTTGTAAAAACAGTTTATATTTCAGGAAACTTTATCGCTATCGAAAGATACAGTATTGTAGAATGGGATGATGTTAAAGATGCTGTTGCAGAACAAATTGAAGCATTTGTTGAAAAAGGTGGTGTTATTATAAAAGTTGACGAAACTAAAACAAAAAAACAGCCTATTACGGTTTACGGAGAAACAACTCCAAATCCTGCTGCTTTAAAATTTGTAGTTAGCAGAATGTTAACCAGAAATGCGGTAGAATATAAAAATATTGATCAGACTGCTTCTTCTCCTTTAGCAAAAGAGTTATTCAAGTTTCCTTATGTAAAAGAAGTTTTTATTGATGAAAATTATATTTCAGTAACTAAGTATGATATCAATAATTGGGACGAAATCACATTAGAAGTAAGATCTTTCATCAAACAATTTATCGAAAACGGAGGAACTGTTTTAGATGAGAGTTTAATTGAAGTTGCTACTAAAAATGATATTACTAAAGATGAGGCTTTTGATAAACTTGATGTTACGTCTCAACAAATCATCAATATCCTGGAAGAATATGTAAAACCTGCGGTTGCTGCCGATGGTGGAAATATTGCTTTTGACTCTTATAATGAAAATGACAAAACAGTAAAAGTAATTTTGCAAGGTGCTTGCAGCGGTTGTCCATCATCTACTTTTACTTTAAAAAGCGGAATCGAAAATATGCTAAAAAGCATGTTGAATGATGAAGCAATCAAAGTAGAAGCTGTGAATGCATAAAATTACATTCTTTAAAAAATATGAAAGCGTTTGCCATTGGCAGACGCTTTTTTTTTATATCTCACTTACTATCAATAAATTATTTTAACAATAACACTACAATTCTTGTAAAAAAGATTTAATATTGTATTATTAACAAATCAAAAATCAAACCAATGGGAGTATCATCATTTTTTAAGAATTTATTTGGCTCAGCCAAAGAAACTGCTACAGATTTAGCCAATCAGGCAGAAAGTACTTTTGAACAAGCTAAAGAAGCTGCTGCGCCTTATGTAGAAAAAGCAGAAACTTTTGCCGAAGAAACAATCGCAAAAGCCAAAGAAGCTTCAGAACCAATACTTAACAGTGCTGCAGACTATGCACATCAAGCAAAAGATGTTGTAAGTGAATATGTAGAAAAAGCATCAGATTCAATAAGTGAAGTAATTGATACTGTAAAAGAAAAAACCAGTGATCTTACTAACGAGACTAAAACAATTGCATCTGAAACTGTAGTTGATGCCAGCGAAAAAGCTGCAGATGCAACAGATAAAGTTATTGACGAAACTACTGACAAGGAATAGATAGTTATTTTTCTTATAAAAGAAATATCTTTATATTTGCACCACTAATATACCTTCTCTTTTTGAGAAGGTTTTTTTATTCTATAAACATGATGAGTCCTGAACAACTTAGCAACTACGCCACAAAATTCGTTGACGTATTAGTTGATTATGCGCCTAAATTAATTTCGGCATTTTTAATTTTATTTGTTGGTATATATGCTATCAGATTAATCAATAGAATTATTACGAAAATAATGATTCAAAGAAATTTAGATCCTACATTAACAAAATTCCTTTCGGATATCTTAATATGGGCACTCCGAATTTTATTATTTGTAACTTTTATTTCAAAGCTTGGTATCGAAACTTCGTCTTTCGTTGCTATTTTAGGAGCAATGGGACTTGCAGTAGGTTTGTCATTACAAGGTTCGCTTTCTAACTTTGCCGGAGGAATGTTAATTATTGTATTCAAGCCTTTTAAAGTTGGTGACACTATTGAGTCACAAGGTGTAGTTGCAACGGTGTTAGAGATTCAAATTTTTGTTACTAAAATGCTAACTGCTAATAATCAAACTGTTTTTGTACCTAATGGTGCTTTGTCAAACGGAACAATTATTAATTATTCTATGCAGGGAGAAAGAAGAGCCGATTTGACTTTTGCAGTTTCTTATGATTCTGATATTAAAAAAGCGAAAGAAGTTCTTTTGAATGTTTTAAATACAAATCCTAAAGTACTTAAAAAGCCTGCTCCGGAGGTTTTCGTAAAAAATCTAACGGCTAGTTCTGTAGAATTTGCAGTGCGTCCGTGGGCTAAAAATGTAAATTATGGAGCTGTTTTTTCTGAAACTTTAGAGAATTGCAAAACTGCTCTTGACGAGGCCGGAATCAAAATCCAACCTTTTACAATTCAAAAATAAAATAGATTTATTGTTTTTTAGATGGCAATGTCATCATAAAATCTTTTAAATAATACGGTTCAAAATAAGCGACATCTACAGTGTCGCTTTTTTGATATTTATCATAACTGATTTTACTCATTGCTGAAGCTGAAGGGAATTTTATATCTTCCAGAAAAACAAAGTTCTCTTTTGTTAAAACAGGTTTGCATTTATCAGCACAATCTCCAACAAAATAAAGTACATCAGTATATGCTGCGAAGGAATCTTCTGTAATAACTTCAGCCTGAATGGCTCTTTCGACTTCTAAATTCGCATTAAAAACTTCACTGTAAACTTCCATTCTTCTGGCATCCAGCATTGGAACTATTTTTCCATCAGAAACTTTGGCCTGAGAAGCTAAAGTTTGCAAGGTATCAACTGCAATCAACGGAATATTTAATGCAAAACACAATCCTTTTGCTGCCGAAACTCCTATTCTTAATCCAGTATAAGATCCGGGACCCTGACTTACTGCAATTGCAGCTAAATCCTGAACATTTATTCCAGAGGCTTTTATTACTTCTTCAATAAAAACATGCAGTTTTTCGGCATGCGAATAGCCTTCTTCGGCAATTTCTTTACATATAATGGTTTCTCCATTTTTTGCAATAGATACTGAACAGTTTTTAGTAGCCGTTTCGATATTGAGAATAAAAGACAATGTGTTTATTTTTTTAAAATTGATTATTAATATCAGGCTGAGCGAAGTCGAAGCCCTTTTCACTTTGCCAGCCTTCAACTTCGTTCAGGATGGCAATTTCGTTAAAGATATTCTATTTATTTCTTAGCCGTATCAGCTTTTTTAAGTTTTACTTTATCACCCGAATTTAATTCTTTAGAAACTGTAGTATAAGGTCCTGTGATTACCACATCTCCGGATTTTAAACCTGACATTACTTCGATATTAGTATCGTCCTGAATACCGGTTTTAATGATTCTGATTTTAGCTTTTTCTCCTACTTTTACAAAAACGCATTCAAACTTTTTATCGCTTTTTGGAGCTGCTTTTTTATCTTCATTAGGATCTTCTACTTTAAAATCTTTAACGGCAGTTGTATCAGATTTCACCACAACAGAACTAATTGGCACTGCCAAAACGTTCTTTTTAGTTCTTGTAATAACATCAACAGTAGCCGTCATTCCAGGTCTGAAAGGCGAATATGTACTTGGCTGACCTTCTAATAAATCCTTATATGATTCTTTTAAAATACGAACTTTAACTTTAAAATTAGTAACCTGATCTGAGGTCAAAGTAGTACTTGCAGAATTAGAAATACTGGTTACAATACCTTTAAATTTCTTTTTTAAATAAGCATCTACTTCAACATTAGCTTCATCGCCTATTTTTACCTTAACAATATCATTTTCGTTTACATCAACTTCAACTTCCATGTTGTTCAGGTTTGCCACTCTCAAAAGCTCTGTTCCTGCCATTTGCTGCGTTCCTAAAACACGCTCGCCTAATTCAACATTTAATACTGAAATTGTCCCATCTGCAGGAGCGTAAATCAAAGTACGTCCAAGATTATCTTTAGCTTCGGTTACAGTTGCAGATGCACTTTGAACATTGTAATACGAACTTTGTTTAGTAGCTTTTGCCACTTCATAAGCTGAAACTGATTTATCCCAATCTGATTTTGAAATTACACCTTTCTCATAAAGTGTTTTGTTACGCTCATAACTGGCTTTAGCTTCTTTATAACTTGCTTCAGATTGTGTTAAACCTGCTTTTGTCCCTGATAAATTTGCAACAGATCTTTGTAATCCTGAAGTGTATAAATCAGGATTTATTTTTACCAATAAATCTCCTTTTTTTACAACCTGACCTTCTTTTACATTTAGTGCAATAATTTCCCCTGAAACCATTGAAGAAAGTTTTACTTCAATTTCCGGCTGAATTTTACCAGTTGCAGAAACTGTTTCGACAATTGTCGAAGCCATTACTTTTGAAACTTCAACTTCTTTGCCTTCATCCTTATTTCCTATTACTCCCGATTTCGAAAGACCAACCAAAGCTATAATAACAATTACCGCTCCGCCTACTAAGAAATAAACCGTCTTTTTTTTCATATAACTATTTTTTGATAATCGGGACAATTGGAATTCCAAAATAGAATTCAAGTATCTTTACTTTAAACATGTAATCGTATTTTGTTCTAATAACGTCTGACTGTGCATTAGTCAACAATGTTTGAGCCTGAGTAAATTCAAAAGAGTTCATTAATCCTACGTCATACTTTTCTTTGGCATAATTATAAGCCTGTTGTCTGGCTTCTAATGTTACCGTTGATGATTCATAGGTATTTAAAGCTCCTTTTGCATTTGTAAAAGCAGTAAAAACATTACGCTGCAAATCTAAACTTTTTTGTTCTAAATCTATTTTAGATTTCTCTAAACTTACTTTATTACGCTCTACATTATTTCTAACAGAAAAACCATTGAAAATTGGTACAGAAAGCTGGAATCCAAATGATTGTCCTTTATTATTACTAAATTGATCAAATATAGGTTTTGCACTTCCTAAGACAGGAGAAAAATTATTTTGCAATACCGTCTGGTTAGTTCCTTCAACAAAACCAATCTGAGATGTTGGATTGGCAGTATTTGGAACCATTCCTCTTACAACATCAGAGTAACTGGCTCTTGTATTAAAACTATAAAAAGCACTCAAAGTAGGCTGATAAGCTCCTTTTGCTATTGCTACATTTTTCTGAGCAATCTCAAGATTTGTTTGTGCCAGCTTTAATTCTGTTCTGGTTTCTTTGGCTTTATTATAAATATCAATTGGATTTTGCGCCATGATATTATTTTCATCTTTTGCATTTGTATCATCGATTACATCAAAATCTGCAAATTCTTTTAGTTGTAAAAGCTGAGCTAAACTTAATTTTGAGATCAATAAATTATTCTCTGAAACCGTAATATTTTGTTTATCTGTCGCAATAGTCGCTTTTAGATCATACAAATCTCCTCTTGGAATTGTTCCTGCACTTACCATTTCTTCAGAACGTGATAAACGTTTTTCATCGATCGTTAGTTGTTCTTTTTTTACTTTTAATTCTTCTTTATAAGATAAAATTTGAAGGAATGCATTAGCAACATTCAGCGAAATATCTTCCTGCATTTTCAGCAATTGATATTGTGAAGCTATAATAGAAAGTTTAGCTTTTCTGAAATTATTTTGATTTTGCAAACCTTTATAGATATCAACTCCTGCATTTAAACCTACAGATGAATACTGCGTAGTCTGATTACGCAAAACACCAGTTGTAACATCTTGGTTCAAACCAATATTCCAGGAGTGTGAAGCACTCCCACTTACTGATGGAAGATACCTACCAAATGCATCCTTTTTAGCAATATCAGCAGTTTGCACATCTAACTCTGATAATTTTATTGTGATATTATTATCTAATGCATATCGCACGCATTCTTCCAGAGTCCATTGTTTAGATTGTGCGTGGCCCGAAAATCCAAGTCCAAATAACACCGCAAAAACAAGACTATTATATTTATTTATTTTCATATATTTTGAATGAAAGCATAGCAATGGCTACGCAAATTTAACATTTTTTAAAACCCAAAAAACTTTAGAATTTCAGATTACTTTTTCTCACCACCTTCACTAATTAAACCCTGATTCCAGATTTTAATTCTATCTGTGTTTTTGATACCACTTTTAACCTGAACATAAATTCCGTCGCTTACACCTAATGCCAAATCTTTTCTCTCAAATTTTTGAGGAACAGTTTCGATTTCAACGTATGGTTTTTGAGTTTTTTTGTCAAATTGAACCAAAGATTCTTTGATCGCCAAAACTTTATCTGCTTTTTCTAATATAATGGATGCATTTGCACTTAATCCGGCTCTGATAAAAGTCTTTTCTTTATTTTCTAAAGAAGCTTTAATCTCAAACTGAATCGCACCATTTTCTACTACACCTTTTGGTGCAATATCAGTCAGACGAGCTTCAAATTTTTTATTTTCAATTGCCCCAACTGTAATCTCAATCGGCATTTGAACTTTTATTTTCCCAACTTCAGATTCGTCGATTTTTCCAATAAAGATCATTCTTCCAACATCTGCAACACTGGCAATTGTAGTTCCTTCATTAAAATTATTACTTTCAATAACCTGGTTTCCTACTTTTACAGGAACCGCCAAAACCATTCCGTTTACTGTTGAACGAATTAAAGTATTAGCATAATTTCCTAATGATGTTGTTGTTCCGGTTTTTACGATATCCAAACTTTGTTTTGCAGCCAAATAGTTTTGCTTAGCTTGTTTGTAAGCCAATTGGGCAGCATCAAAATCGTTAGCCGAAATTACCTCTTTATCAAACAAGGTTTTTTGTCTTTTAAAGATTTTCTCTTGATTATCTAAAGCAATTTTAGCCGTTTGCACTTGATTTTGAGTGCTGCTAACATTAGACACGTTTGCAACAACTCTAATTTTTGCAATCATATCTCCTGCTTTTATTTGCTCTCCTGCTTTGATATAAACTTCTTCAATAATACCTGAAATGTTAGGTTTGATTAGCACCTCTTCATTTGGTTGAATATTACCTGTTGCGATTGTATTTTTTACAATTGTTTTAATTTCTGCTTTCTCTGTTTTAAAGACAATTGGAGACTCTTGATTTTTAGCATACAAATAGTAAAGTGCGCCAAAAAAAACTAAAGCAATAAAAATTAAAACAGTTACAGTTACTCCCTTTTTCATTTTGTTCTTGATTTAATCGATTATTTTGATTGATAATTTATTCTGTTCGTAAAGCATCTACCGGCTTCACATTAATTGCAGTTTGTGCCGGAATAAATCCTGCCAGTAAACCAGATCCTACTAGTATTAATAAGGCCACAAATACAACCCTTAAATCAACACTAGGATTTGCAAACATCGTGTTACTGTCGGGCGGCATAGAAGCTAATACCATATTCAAAATGGCAATAATTCCGGTTGCGACAGCAATACCTAACATTCCTGATATAATAGTTAAAAATATAGATTCTGATAAAATTTGTCCGCGAATAGCTCCCGGAGTAGCTCCCAAAGCTCTACGAATTCCAATTTCTTTGGTACGTTCTTTAACCACGATAAGCATGATATTTGAAATACCAATTACTCCCGAAATTAAAACTAATGTTCCTACAAAATAGGCAATGATTTTTAAGATACTGAACAAACTTTGTACTTTGTTGAATTGTTCGTATAAATCGAAATTCCCTACTGCACGGTCATCTGCAGGATTAATAGAATGAAGCGATTTAATCAATTCTAAAATTTTCGGTTTCAAGGCCGTAATCGAAGTTTCGTCTTTTGCGGTAAGAGCCATCCAGCCCACTTTATCACCAAAATTAAAGGCTTGTTGAAAAGTGGTAAACGGAACAAAAATATTTTTTTGTTCTTGTTCTGCATTTCCACCTTGTTGTTTAGAGTTATAAACTCCAATAACCATAAAATTAATCCCGTTTATTTTCACGTAAGTCCCAATCGTTTCTTCTGCTTTTCCGTAAAGCTCACTAATAACTCCTTTTCCAATTACAGCAACTTTTCTCCTTTCATTAATATCCTGCTGATTTACAAAACGTCCTTTTATAATATCCATTGGTTGCTGTTTAATCAACTCAGGATAATCTCCGTAAACGTTAAATGCAGAAGTTTTTGTACCACGAACCACATTATTAGATCCGTTAAAATCTCCTAACTGATTTCTTGGCGAAACATATAATAAATCCGGCAAAGCTGCCCTTAATGCCGCAACATCACTATTTCTAAAATCATAACGACGCGTTTTAGGTAATCCTTTATAAGCTTTAGAAGTCGTTTGACTCCACATAAACATAGTGTTTGTGGCGATTCCGTCAAAACCTTTTTTTACACCGTTTTCTAAACCATTTCCTGCTGCAAGTAGTATTACTAAAATAAATATACCCCAAAATACCCCAAAAGCAGTTAGAACCGTTCTGAAAACATTGGCTGTTAAAGCCTGTAAAATCTCATCCCAATTATCTTTACTAAACATAATTATTCGTCTCTAAGTGCTACAATAGGTTTAATTTTAGCCGCTCTGTATGCTGGAAAAAATCCCGCCATTGCGCCTGCAAATACAAGTAAAGCAAGTGTCGTTAAGGCCACATTGAAATCTACCTGAGGATTTTGAAAATATTCACTTTGCACCATCGGTCCCACAAATTCCAACAATAATAAACTTGCAAGCAACCCCACAAAACCAGCAATTGTCGTAATAAAAATAGACTCGTGAAGTATCATTGAAATAATTGAAAACGGAGATGCCCCCAAAGCTTTTCTGATTCCAATTTCTTTCGTTCTTTCTTTTACGATGATAAGCATGATATTACTTACGCCAACAACACCGGCAATAATGGTACAAATACCAACCCACCAAAAGAACAATCTGATATAAAGATTTAAGTCATAAAATTGCTTAGCATCCTTAACTGAATTATAAACACCAACGCCTCCATCATCATCAGGAGCAACCATGTTTCTGCTCTTTAGCAAATCTTTTAAATCTTTCGTGAATTTTTCAGATTGCGCCAGAGCTTCGTCATAATTATCTGTTTTTTTCATCGTAAAAAACAAATTGCTAATTTTATCTCCATTCCCAAAAGCTCTTTGCACAGTCGTTAACGGTAAATAAGCTCTCGTTTCTTCTCTTTCACCTCCCGGATCAGTAAAAACTCCAACCACTTTAAAGTTAATGCCATTGATAATGATCTCTTTACCCATAGCATCTTTGTCTTTAAAAAGATCCGTTTTAACTTTCATCCCAATACAAGCCACTTTTTCATTGTTGGCCAAATCTTTATCATTTATATATCGTCCTTGAACTATCGTTAAATTTTCAATTCCGTCATATTCAGGAGTAACACCTCTATATTGATAACTTCCGGATTCTTTTCCATATGAAAATGGAGCTCCCCAATGATTATAAGTCGATGCTCTTAGATCTAACTTATCATCAAATTTCTTAACAGATTGTTTGTAATCACCGTCTCTATACTGAATTTGTCTCCCGGGATTTAACCCTTTATATTCCTTAGTAGTCGTTCCTGACCAAACTTCAATAATCCCTGCGGCATCACGTTCAAATTGTTTTTCAATTCCGTTTTGAAGTCCTTTACCTGCACCCAGCAAAATCACAAGAATAAAAATACCTGAAGCCACAGAAACTCCGGTAAGAAATGTTCTTAACCGATTTTTTGAGATTGCCTCAAAGATTTCCTGCCAACGCTCAATATTAAACATAAGATGAAGCTCTAACTTGTTCTACCATTTTATCATCGATAATTAATCCGTCTTTCAGGACCACATTTCTTTTGCACATAGCGGCAATATCAGGTTCGTGTGTAACGATCAAAATAGTCTTTCCTTCGTCGTTAATTCCTTGAATAAGCTCCATAACCTCATAAGAAGTTTTGGTATCTAAAGCTCCTGTTGGCTCATCTGCTAATAAAACTTTTGGATTTGATGCCAATGCTCTTGCAATTGCAACACGCTGTTTTTGTCCCCCGGAAAGCTCATTTGGTAAATGATGAGAATGAGAACCTAAGCCCACTTTCTCCAAATATTTCATTGCAATATCATAACGTTCCTTCCTTTTTATACCTTGGTAATACAATGGCATGGCAACATTATCAAGTGCTGATTTATAATTTATTAAATTGAATGACTGAAATACAAATCCTAAAAACTTATTTCTATATTTTGACGCTATTGTCTCATTTAAGTTTTTAATAGGCGTTTTATCTAAAACATAATCACCAGCATCGGCCTCATCAAGGATTCCTAAAATATTAAGAAGCGTAGATTTACCAGATCCTGAAGATCCCATAATCGCTACTAATTCTCCTTCAGCAATATTAAAATTAATCCCTTTTAACACATGTAGCTTTGAACTTCCCATTGTATAGGACTTGTGTAAATCTTTGATTTCGATCATGATATTGTGAAATTTTAAAACAATAATAACATTTTTATTAAGTAATTTATGATAAGAAAACGTTAATAATTTCGTTTTGTTATTTAGATAAGACTCTATTCATTATCAAATGTTACACTTTTTTAAGATAATTTAATACTTTTCTTAATTTTGCATCACTCAAAAAAATCTTAACTATGAAGTTTTTTTCAATTCTTTCTTTATCTACAGTACTTGCCGTACTTGTTAGCTGTTCTACATCTCAAAAATTAGAAACTTTAAAACCCGAACCAGACGATGCAAGTCCATTAGTTTATGACGCAACACCTTCATTTATAAACCTGCCAATAACGGTAAAACTCAATGATATCGAGAACCAGACAAACTCCTTATTAAATGGGTTAATTTACGAAGACAACAATATTGAAGATGACGATATCGAAATGAAAATTTGGAAACAAGCTCCAATAAAAGTCCAAAATGATCCTACAAATCCAGATAAAAAAATAAAAACAATTCTACCGCTAAAAGCAACAATCAAGTACAGAATTGGAACCAAAAAACTGGGAGTTGAACTTTACGACGTTCGTGAATTTAACTTAAACGGAATAATCACTTTATCAAGTGAAGTGGCCTTGACGAATTGGAAACTAAATACTAAAACCGAATTCAAATCTCTTGACTGGAACGAAAGTCCGACGATGCAGGTTTTTGGAAAAAGTATGCCAATAACCTATTTAATCAATCCAGCCGTTTCAATCTTTAAATCAAAAATCGAAAAGAAAATAGATGAAGCTATCGAAAAATCTATGGATTTCAAACCGAATGTTTTATCTGCTTTAGAAAAAGTATGTACACCTTTTCAGATGAGTGATACTTACGAAAGTTGGTTAAGAATTGTTCCTATCGAAATTTATTCGACAAATGCAAAACTTAAAAATGATTTGTTTTTGTTAGATATGGGAATGAAATGCAACATGGAAACGATTGTTGGCAAAAAACCCGAATCAAAATTTAGCGCAAGTAAAATCACATTGAAACCTGTAGCAAAAATCCCGAATCAAATTTCTGCCAATATCGCTGCAATTTCAACTTATATTGATGCTTCAAAAATCATGACCAACAACTTTGCCGGTCAGGAATTTGGCTCTGGAAGTAAAAAAGTGACCGTTAAAAATGTTGCAATTTGGCACAAAGACGGAAAAATGGTAATTGCACTTGATGTTTTAGGATCTGTAAACGGAACCCTTTATTTAAACGGATTTCCACAGTACAATCCTAAGAGTAAAGAAATATATTTCGAGAAACTCGATTATGTTTTAGACACAAAAAGCAGACTTATGAGAACTGCAAGCTGGTTGGGTCAAGGTTACATCTTAAGGAAAATGGAAGAAAGCTGCCGTTATTCCATACAGCCAAATCTCGAAGATGGTAAAAAGAACATTGCTGCCTATCTTAAAAACTACTCTCCGATGCCTGGTGTTTTTGTAAATGGAAAAATGGAAGACATTCAGTTTGATAAAATTCAATTGACAAATCAAGCTATAATTGCTTTTATAAAAATAAACGGAACGGTAAATGTCTCTGTTGACGGATTGAAATAAGACAGATTGACTAAAAAGAAAAAGGCAGAATAATTATTCTGCCTTTTTCTTTTTAGATTGGTACATTCTATAAATCAGAACACCAATTATAGCAACCAATAAATACGGAATTACCATCAAATAAACGATTCCGTTATTTACAGCCTCGGCTTTTTTTACATTTGAATCACCTGCAAGCGCTGCACGACACATAGCACATTGTGCATTAGAAGAAATTCCAATCAGGAAAAAACAAATTCCAAAAAAAACAGTTTGGAACTTGAAACTTGAAACTTGAAACATATTTTTTTTATTAGTGCGCATAATAAGGAGCAATCATTAAGTAAACTACAACACCCGTTACCGCAACGTATAACCAAAGCGGGAAAGTTATTTTAGCTATTTTTTTATGTCTGTCAAATCGTTTTGCAAGAGCTCTCACGTAAGTAATTAATACTAACGGAATAATCACAATAGACAATAAAATATGGGTTATTAAAATAAAGAAATACACATAACGTAATGCACCAATTTTAACCGTTTCTGTCAAATCAAGAATTCCATCATGATTTAAATCTCCAAATTTAGTTGAATCAGCCGTCATATGATAAGCAACATACATTACTAAAAAAGCTACTGACAAACCAATAGCAAAAGTCATTAAGCGCTCGTGCAACTCACGTTTTCCATTTTTAATAGCAATTACAGCCCAAACCAAAACTATTGCTGTAACACCATTTGTTGTAGCATAAATTGGCGGTAAAAACGAAAGTGGCTCAACAGCAATTCCGAAATCTTTTAATTTAATTCCGAATAAAATTCCAACCACAACCGGAATTACAATCGAAACCGCAACAATAAACTTACTAAACTTTTTTTCTAATGAATTATCTTCCATTTTTATTCTTCTAATAAAATCTTAATATCTTCCTGAATCTCTCTTACTCCTTTTTTATCAAGTCCATCGTAGTATAAAATTGGATTTCCAAAATCATCTTTTCTACAACGAATATTTCCGTCTTTATCAATTAAAGCAAACAAACCTGAGTGCTCGAAACCACCATTTACTTTCTCATTTTCGCCAGCATACAAGTTAAATCCTTTGTTTGACAAATTCATAATCGTTGCTTTATCTCCCGTAAGGAAATTCCAGTTTGAAGATTTTGCTCCTAAAAGCTTAGCATGATCTTTTAAGACCTGAGGCGTATCATGACCCGGATCAATAGTTATAGAAACAATTCCGAAATTAGGATTACCAAAAAAAGTTTTCTCAATTTCTAACATGCTTAAATTCATCTTCGGACAAATTGATGGACATGTAGTAAAGAAAAATTCTAAAACATAAACTTTTCCTTTGTAGGTTTCATTTGAAATTTTAGCATTATTCTGGTTTGTTAATTCAAACTTAGGAGCCGGACCAATTGTTAATAATTTAGCATCAGATTTTGAAGTCTTCAAACCTACATTATCCAAACGATTCCCTTTTACCACTTCGCCATTTTTTATTCTGTCCACGATTTTCGGCACAGCATAAATCCCAAAGATTAAAATGATAAACGAAATTCCGATATATGATTTATTTTTAAACATAATATAAAAGATTAAAGTTCTTTTGTTGCGTTGTGATTCTTTTTAAGAGCTGCACGATATTCATACAAAATGATTTTGAAATCGTCTAACATTTCATTGCTCAACTCAGAAGGATGAAAGGTATTATAACCTTCCTTGTATTCTTCTTTGTCTTTTCTTCCTCTTAAATTTCGTTCTTTATCTACGATATAAACATTTGAGGTTCCAAGATTCGAGTCTAATTTACCTTTTAAATGAAGTTGATCATAAAATGCTTTTATTTCGTCAGGCGAAGTAAAAACAAAATGCCAACCAGACACATCTGTAAAAGCTCCTAATGATTCTACAATTTTTTCAGCATCCTTTTCTGTGCCCAACGGACAAACTACAACAAATTGCAGATCTTTGAATCCATTATAACGCTGATAAATTTTTTCGTTTAAGTTGAAAAAATTTCCTCTGTTTTTTAAAATTTCAGAACCTGAAAAACCTAGAATAGTAATTTTATTATTTAAAGTTACTTTTTCTCCTTTAAGAGATTTCCAATTACCAAAATCGGCAATCTTAGGAGTTATTGTGGGAAGTTTAGTAAAGCTATTTACACCTGAAGCAAAAAACAAATAGGCTACAATTGGCAAAACAAAAAGTACAAAGAGAACTATATTTTTTTTCATTGTATTAACAAAAGTTATTGAGGTACAAAAATAAAAAAAGCTCCGTTAAACGGAGCCTCTTTTCGAATTAATATCATGTTAAAAATTCCATTTAATAGTAGAATCTTTAAAAACCCCATAAATATAATGTCCTTCTGTCAAAAGAATAAACAATAAATATAAAACTAGGAAAATAACTGGTGATACAACCGCCCACCTAAGACTGCTTTTTTCACCTTCCATGTGCATAAATGCCCATACTATATAATATGCTTTGAATATTGTAAGAATATAAAATACCCAGTTCAATAAATTCAAACCTACAAAATGATTAAGTTCTAAAACACCGGGTTTATAGATACCAAGGAAAACTTCAACTGTTGTTACAACTGACAATAAGGCAAAAACAAACCAGATTCTTTTTGTATTTGATACGTATGCGTGATCGTGTGACATAATGATAAATCTTAAAAATTAAACTAAGTAGAAAACTGTAAATACAAATACCCAAACTAAATCGACAAAGTGCCAGTATAAACCAACTTTCTCTACCATTTCGTAGCTTCTTCTTTTTTCGTAAGTTCCTAACAGTACATTAAAGAAAATAATGATGTTAATGATAACTCCAGAAAATACGTGGAATCCGTGGAATCCTGTAATGAAGAAGAAGAAATCAGCAAATAATTTACTTCCGTATTCGTTTCTAGTTAAGTTAGCTCCTTCTACAACATATTTTGCAGTACTTAAACGAGACTCAGATTCTGCTCTTGTCAATACTGTTTTCTTCTTTTTCTCAGTAAGCTTTTCCGTTCTTATTAATAATTCAGGATGTGCTTTAAAACCTGCCTGAACTTCAGCAACAGAATATGTTGGTACTGTCTCAGCACTTTCCATAAACCATTTCCCTTTAGCTCTTGTAAGCTCTTCTGGTTGCGCCGGTAATTTTACAACAAACTCTTCAAGAGCAACTCTTTTACCATCTTTGTCAACAAATTGCAACAAACTTCCACCTGCTGTTTCAACTGCTCCATATTCACCTTTAATGAAGTTTTTCCATTCCCAAGCTTGAGAACCAACGAAAATTAAACCTCCAATAATAGTTAAGAACATATAGATTGCAACTTTTGTTTTTTTCAATTGATGACCAGCATCAACAGCCAAAACCATTGTTACAGATGAGAAAATCAAAATAAAAGTCATTAAGGCCACATAATACATTGGAGCCGAAACACCATGCATAAATGGGAAGTGAGTAAACACTTCATCAGCCAAAGGCCAGGTTTCAATAAATTTAAATCTAGAAAAACCATAAGCTGCTAGAAATCCAGAGAATGTTAAGGCATCCGATACGATAAAAAACCACATCATCATTTTACCATAACTTGCTCCTAATGGCTCATTGCCGCCTCCCCAAGTTTTTTCGTTGTTATTTGCAGTAGTAACTGTCGCTTCCATAAAAGATATTCGTTAAAAAGTTCCCAAATTTACGTTTTTTTCTTATTTAAAGAAATATAAAAATAAAAATAAATATACCCATAATAAATCCAAAAAGTGCCAATACATCGCACCTAGTTCTATACCAAGAGTTTGAGTCGAATTGTATTTTTGTTTAAAATGATTATAAATTATAATTAAAAGTGAAATTAATCCTCCAGCCAAGTGCAACAAGTGTGTTACGGTTACTACATATAAAAAAGTTGTAGTAATTGAGCTACCCTCTCCAGTAAAATAATATCCGCTTTTTACGATTTGTCCAAAACCTACAAATTGCAAAACCACAAATAAAATCCCTAAAGCCAATGTTCCTAAAAGCAATGCCGTTGTTGCGCTTCTATTATCTTTTTGAATTGCTTTTTTAGCCAGATAAAAAGTAACACTACATCCTATAATTACTGCTGTACTATAAAAAAAAGCTGATGGTAATTCAAAATTCTTCAACCAGTCTGCTCTTGATTTACTTACTACAAATGCACTTGTAAGTCCTGCAAACATCATGGTCATACTTACCATTGCGAATAACAAAATCAGTTTTGCCGATTTTGATTTTCTTAATTGTTCCTCCCCTGTTGTTAATGTCATTTCCATAACTATCTTAAAAATTTATCTACTATAAATACTATTTGCAGTAATGATATATACGAAACGCTTACCAGCATTAATGTTCTTGCCGCTTTTGGAGTTCGCAACTGATACAAACGTACCGCATAAAACAACATCCAAAGTCCTAACAAAAAGACCAAAACTGCAGCAATTGGCGTAATAAACAATTGTCCTGTATACCCTAAAACCGGCAATAATGACGCTATAATTAACCAAACTGTATATAAAATAATCTGCAAAGCGGTTCCTTTATCCTTTTTTCCTGTAGGAAGCATAAAGATTCCAGCCTTTTCATAATCTTCGTATAAAAACCAGCCAATTGCCCAAAAATGTGGAAATTGCCAGAAAAACTGAATCAAAAACAAAGTTCCGGCTTCAATACCAAATTCTCCTCTTGCCGCAACCCAGCCTAACATAAACGGAATTGCACCAGGAAATGCACCCACAAAAACCGATAATGGAGTTACTGTTTTTAAAGGTGTATATATACTTGTATATAAGAATATCGAAATCGCAGCAAACATAGCCGACTTTGCATTGATTGTATACAACAGGGCTATACCTATTATAGTAAGCAAACTTGCCACAAACAAAGCCATATTTGGAGACATACGTCCTGAAGGAACGGGACGATTTTTAGTACGATCCATTAATGAATCGATATCTTTTTCAATTACCTGATTAAAAGCATTTGACGCTCCAACCATACAATAACCTCCAATCATCAAAACAACCAAAACACTCCATTTAAAAGGATGCGCAGCATTAACTCCTAATAAATATCCCGCAATAGAAGAGAACAACACACTAATAGCTAAACCAGCCTTTGTTATCTCTTTGAAATCGTTAAATATTGATTTTATTGAAAATGTATTTTTAGTAGCGTTCAATACGGTAATTGTTTGTATGTTTTTTTTTGAGTGGTGCAAATGTACAAATTAGATTGTAGAATCCTGACCTATAAAATTAGATTTTTTTCAATAAAACCTTTACAAAATAAGGACTTGCAAATCTTTAACACAATTATTTCGAAAAATCTTATTAAAAATACTAGTAATCAAAATACCAATTAAAGACATCAGAACGTAATCCGATGCTAAACCAAGTGGTATTTTGCTTAAAAGTTGTAGCAGTTTCTTGTGTTGGATCAAAATTTCTATAGATAACACTTCCGAACAACTTCAGGTTTGTCATTGGATTAATTACATATCCACCTTGAAAGTCTGCAATAAAAACACTTGTTTTATTCCCTTGACCTACTTTTACTCCTTTATCATAAGGACGTTTTACGTCGTAACTTTTATAGATATTCCCTCCATAATTATAACTATCCGTTGCAGTATCAAAATCCAAACCTCTTGTTCCAACTGTTATTTTTCCGTCAGCATAATAACGTCCTTTGTGGTAACGTCCAATTGCAACAAGTTCTTCAAAATTACCTCCCCACTGATGTCCAATGCTTTGATTATTATGACCATAATTGGTAATAACTGCACTATGTGAATAAACATAAGGACGAACATGATTGTACTCTACCTGCAACAACAAATCTTTTACCTTAAAAGCATTGAAATATTTTGCTCCTAACTGGTAACCAAATTTATTCTTCCAGCTTTTCTCTCCTTTTGCCATATCCCCAACCGAAAATTCATCCAGCAAAAACTGACCATACAGATTAACATTATTATTCCATTTGTATTTACCGGTAAACCCTAAAAGCGCATTACCACTTTTAGAAGACGATGAAAACTCTACGGAACGATAAAAAATAATCGGGTTTACAAAATTGACATCAAAACCTCTATTGTTACTATCTGTCCAAACTACAGATTCAAAAAATCCTAAATTCAATTTATTCGAAACATTCCAGCTTAAATAGTGATTTGCCATGAATTTTGTGGCATACGTTTTTTCTAAAGTAACATCCGGACGAACATCCTTAAGCCACATATAAGTATTTGTATATTTTATCTTCCAGAAAGTAGTATTAATTTTAAAATATGGATACGGACTTGCTCCATCACTTTCAAGCAATGAGCGATATCCGTCTCCAATAAAATTTCTTCCGTAACCTAACTGAAAATCAAAAATTTTACTTGGAGTATATGTAATATTAGCTTCCGCTAAAGGAAAATCGTAAGCATCCGTTTTAAATCGTTTTGCAATTCCTATTCCAGGAATAATTGCCGGATTTCCTCCAGAAGGTTTTAATGTCTCTGCATAATCATTAAAGTAACCTGCAAATCTTCCCTGACTTTCAAAAACCGTGGTCGTAAAATTAATCTGTTTCCCTAAACCTCCTCTAAAATTTAACGCTCGGGTATTTACATAAGTATAAGAAGCATCAAGATCTGAGGCTTTACCCATTTGCAAATCAAGAATAGGATTTAAAGCCAGCCAATAATCTTCTCCTTGAATCTGAACAAGGTTTTCATTCCAAAATTTTCTTCCCAACCAAGTTGAAACATTTTTTTGAAGAGATTCATTTACTGCTTTTAGATTATAATATTTCGAAACCTCTGCATAAGTATAAGGCTTAGAAGCCGTATGATTATTAGTTCCTACCTGATTCATAGCACCATCAAATTGCGCATAATAACTATGAGAAAAAGGAATATTCAAATGACTTTCGAATTCTGGATTATTGTATTTTTTATACACTATACTATCCAGTTCTGTCATTGGTTTTTCAACAGGTTTTAGAATTTCGGCTGCAGCCAAAGCCTCAGCGGCAATTTGATCTGCGCTTTTTAATGGCACATCAATTGAAATTGTATATTTTGAATATGTTGGCTTTCCGTTGTATGTCGAGGGTTTTATTTTCGGAAATTTACCGAAAACACGTTTTGCTTCTTCTGATAATTCTTCATTTGCAGCATTTACATAAATTACTTTGAACTCGCCATTCACATCGACTTCAAAAAGTACTTTTACTTCTCCCTTATAATTATTTTGTTTTAATTTTTCAGGTACTTCAAAATTATGATATACAAAATCCTGAACTTCTTTATAGAAACAATTTTCAAGTTTTTTTGTTTCTAAATTTTCACAATTTGGAAAAATCGGAAATTGTTCTGCCGTAAAACCAGGCTTAATAGACGAATTATTATTCTCTTGAGAGAAAGCAAATAAGACAGAAAATGTAAAAAGAAAAGATAATGAAATCTTATTCACGTAAATTTTGGTTTTCATTTAATATTGATTTGGGGTATTTTGTCCGCTGGCAATTGATTTTGCAGCCGAAGTTCCGATGCGTTTAACACCTAAACGAATCATTTCTAATGCATCATCATAAGATCTGACTCCTCCGGCAGCTTTTATCTGCAAAGGTGATGCATTTTCTAACATCATAATAATAGTTGGAATAGTCGCGCCGTTTGGAGCACCATCTTCTGTTTTAAAAAAACCTGTCGACGACTTTACAAAAACGGAACTATAATCTTCTTCTTTAAAGCTTGACATTACAACATTCTTTATCAGTGTCGAAAGCTGAATAATTTCTTTATCTGTTAAAGCGGCAACTTCAATAATCCATTTTACAGTTTTATTGTGCGCTAAACCAATTTGAGTGCCAAATAAAATCTCTTGTTTCAATAAAGCAGCATCTCCTTTTTTAAAAGCCTCATAATTGCAGACAAAATCTAAATCGTCTGCTCCATTTTCAATCGCATCGTTTGCTTCTTTGATCTTAACTTCAATACTTGATTTTCCTTCCGGAAAATCGATAACGGTACCAACTAGCAAAGTAGAATTGGCTTTCAAAATCATTTCTTTGGCCAAAATAACAAATTCCGGTCGGATCATAATTAGCTTAAAACCTTCCTGAATTGCTTCAGCAATTGCATCTTTAACCACGACTTTATTTTCTGCTTCTGTAAGTCCGGCTTGAGAGGCAGTTTTTAAATAAGTCGAATCTAAATATTGCTTGACATTCATAATTTTGAAATTATATTGAACTGGGACAAAAATACATTTTAAATTCAAAAAAAAACTCTTTGTAAAGCCTGATTTTTAGACAATAAAAAACCCACCGAAGTGGGTAGTTATATTCTTATATTTTATCTAATTGCTTCTTGAAAGCTATTGCAGTAAAAACTGCTATAGTTGCACCAAGTGCATTTGCTAAAACATCTGATACATCTGATGCTCTTGTTGTCGTGATAACACTTTGCAAAATCTCGATTGTAATTCCAAAAAAAACAGAAAATATAAACGAAACTAAATATGCTTTATAATCATTTGCATCTTTTCCTTTAAGCTCTTTCTTAAAAAACACAATCCATGAAATTGTGAATCCGAAATGAAAACAAAAATGTACAATTTTATCAATACTCGGAAAATTTATTGCAGGGATATTACTTGCATCGGTCAAGCAGAAATAAGCAATAACTCCTGAACAAATAATTGCCCAGATTAGCAGTAATTGTTTAGGCACCGATAAGTTGTGTATAAGCTTCAGCAGATAGTAAAGTATCTACTTCTGATGCATCAGCAATTTTTATTTTAATCATCCATCCAGCTCCATAAGGATCAGAATTTACCGTTTCAGGAGCACTTTCTAAGCTGTCATTAAAAGCAATAATTTCTCCTGTTAGAGGTAAAAATAAATCAGATACTGTTTTTACAGCTTCAACTGTTCCAAAAACTTCATCTTTATCAAGTGTCTGATCTAAAGTTTCTACTTCAACGTACACGATGTCCCCTAACTCTTTTTGTGCAAAATGAGTAATTCCTACAGTTGCAACATCTCCATCGATGCTAACCCATTCGTGATCTTTTGTGTACTTTAAATTTGCTGGTATGCTCATAATTGTGTTGTTTGAAAATTGATAATTTAGTAATTAAGCGACAAATGTAATAATCTTCTAAGAAATCTGGTTTAGAAACTAAAAATTAATTTCCGAAATTATACCTAAGTGTGAATCCTGATCTAATATTCGTTAACGGGAATGATGTTGATATAACCGCTTTAGAAAATGAATGATCATAATAGAAGATTGCAGTAAGGTTTTTACTAAACGCATAATCTGCAGTCAATTTTAACGACCAAATATTCTGACCCGCAGCTAATTGATTATTGTCATAATCTAAATAACGAACTAATGTTTGATTATTTCTAAAAGAAAAATCAGCTTTTATATTGATATCACTTTTAATAATTCCTGTTGGGCTATCTGCTAGTCTTGATGAGAAAATAACATCTTTAAAACGATATCCCATTCCTACTACATACTCTAATCCTTTAACTTCTGTCAACAAGTTATTATCAAAACTCATAGACAATGCTCTGTCTTTCTTAATTTCGGTAAGAATACGCAAAGAACTTTTCAACTCAAAATCAACACGAATAAGCGGACTAAACTGCTCTACCAAATTGACATTTGACATGATTGTTTTGTTATAGAAATTTGTATTTATATCCTGCCCGTCCGGATTTTTTGTGTAATCAAAATTAGATCTAAACTGATTTATCGTATAAGACGCTCTATAATTATTTTGCAAGGAGAAACGTTTGAATCTATCTTTGAAAAACTTGTAACGCATTAAACCATTATATTTAATACTCCAGTTTGGAATAGGGAAACTTCTAAATATTCCAGTTGACACATTTGATGCATTACTTCCGGTATAAGCAGCAAGGAAAGCAGGCAACAATACGGCCTGATTACTTTTACCATAACCAATTGGATATCCTTGATTCGATGCATAAATCTCTCTTTGCTTTTTAAAAGGATCATCTGCCGTTGGATCTACTGGCGGCGGCGGAATATCATTTACATCATATCTCGGTATTGGGTTTGGTCCATAGCGTTCTTCGGCAAGACGGTTTGCAATAATCAAACGATTGTTTCTAAAATCATCAAATGCTGCCGATTGTGTTGCATCACTTTTAGAAAAAGCTGTTTTTATTAACACAGTCGAAATCGAAAACATTCCGTAAGTGTATGGTGATAACGGCATATATTCACCATTAGACTGATCGACACTAAATTGTTCTGATGTATTTTGAGAATAAGCACGATCCATTGCCAAATCAATTTTTAAATCCGGCAGTAAATCAATATTTGCCGTTACTTTCAAAAGTTTATTTGTTACCTGCGTAAAATTCTGATTGAAATTCTGATAAGAGGTTAACCATCCATTTTTAGCAGCTTCATAACGGATATCATCCTGGCTTCCAAAAATAAACCCTAATGTTGGTCTTGAAGTTCCAAAAAAACCAACACTTGGCGTATATCCCGGAAGAACAGTTCCGCTATTTTTGGTATAATTTACCTGAATATTTTTTACGCTGGTCAAAACTCCAATCAAGCCATCATAAAAAGGACTATTGGTCGCAACAGGTTTTGCCGTATTTACAATTTTTTCTCCTGGTTTTGGAGGTGCCGCTGCCTTAGGTTTTGCACCAGATTTTGCTCCTGGAGTTAAACCTAAATACTTATATAACGTATTCATGTTAAAAGTTGTAGTCAACGTATTAGAATTTGCATTCTGAATAGTATTTCCTAAATTATATGTCGTTATCGTTCCATCCGGATTTTGCTGCTCATATTGAGACAATGCTGTTGAAGAACGCTGCCAACTATAATCTGCTGTATAAGAATAACTCGCTTTTACGAAACCAAAAACCGGTATTTTATTAAGAGGTATTTCATAATTCAATACCAATTGTTGAATATGTTGATTTGGTGTTCCAATATCCCAGTAATCGTCCCAAATATTAAAATTTTCTTTAGGCGTATTATCATCATTCATATAGTTTTTAACAATATTATTTGATGCCGCCGTATAATTTATTTTCAATGATTTTGTCAAATTATACCCAAAACCGTATTGATAATTAAACGCAAAATTTCGTCTGTAAAGTGCATCAAGACCTATTCCTTCCTCAACTTGTCTATATTGCTGACGATTACTTTGTCTTAAAATATTTGTATTAAAAGTGATATTAGATGGTAAATAATTAAAATTAAAATCGCTTAAAATCTTCCAATACTCACTTGTTTTCATGAATTTGGTTGTTTTAAGAGGAACTACTTCTTTTGACTGAAAAGTATAAGCATAATTTATCGCCGTATTAGACTGCTGATCCTGATACGATTCTACTTCATAATCATGACGATTAACTTCATTATACGACTGTGAGAATGTTAAATTCTCAACATCATAAATATGTGGTTTTTGCTCAGGAGCCCTATCCTTCTTCACTCCAATAAAATTAATACTTCTTCGTCTTGTATAATCTACAGCACGAGTTCTAATATTATCTTTTTCAGCCTGATCCGTAGTTTCTCTAAGTAACTGATCTAGTTTTATATCTTGATTAAAAGGATCATACTCAGGCGTGAGAACTTCTTCTCCTACCGCATAATTAAACGGTAAATTAATTCCCCATTTATGTGGTAATAGTTTACCTAAATTTAAATTGGTAACGATATTATATTGTTGAATATCTTGACGGCTTCTTTCGTTAGCTCCTTGTTCTAAAGATCCAAAACCAATTGTACTCTTTTTACCTGTTGCAGAAACTGTAGCAAAATCAGCCATATTGGTATCTATATTTAATATTGCCGCCATTCCGCCTTTATTCTCTAAATCAGCCAAACGAAGCTCATTAAACCAGACTTCTCCTTTGATATCTTTATGATCTGCCCTACTTTTTACTCCGACCATTAAATTTCGGACCAAACCAAAATTAGGATTTCCTTTTATACCAAGTGTCAATCTGCCATCTCCATCTCCACCTTGAGCATCCGGGTCATTATCCGGATAATAAATACCATTTACATCTCTCTTAGGTGAATTAGGATCAATACTCATGGCTTTAATTTTCATACTTGTCAATAATTCCAGTACCAGATCTATATTATTATCTTCCATCCAAACCAAATCAGGACTTATAGTACATGATCCTCCGGTTCTGGTTACTTTTAATGGAATTTCGACTTGATAGAAATTTTGTGTGAAGTCATTTCCGAAACGAATAAATCCGACCATTTCATCATCTAATAAAGTGCTTTCACTTGGCAAAGATTCAGCATGCAAAAACATTTTAAGTTTTTTGTACTGACGCATGTCTACGCTTACATTTTTGAAAACTGCTCTCGAATCAAAAGGCTGCAAACCTGTTCCTCCAACACGTACTGCTAATGCCTGTTCATTTTGTTTGATAATTGTGTTGTTATTGTACAATTGTTCTCTTTGAACTCCTGGTGGAATTACATAATTCACAGGACATTTTGTGCTGTTTTCCTGAATATTCACCGCCGCAACGTCAAATTCAGTACCATCATCACCCGGAGTCGGATCATTTGCATCCAGTGTTCCTGTATATCTTCTCCATTCTCCTCTAACTAAATCTAAGGCTCCAAAACGCACAGTCATTTGGTTGTTAAAACCAGTCATAAACATACGCATAAAACGAATAGATCTAAAATCTGTAATGTTACCTATCGTATTTTGAGGTTGAGAAACAGGGATTTTAAACTGAATCCATCTTGCATTCGTTGTTGATCCGTTTGGTAAGTCAATATTAGTTACGTCACGAATATCAGTAATGTAGTTCTGTCCTACCTGCATTCCCGGTTTAATATCGATACTATATTCGTAATAAGCATTGATTGTACTCATTGTATTATCACGATTAATATCCTCGACATCCGGTAATGTTGTAGAACCACGATTAGGATCATCTATACTTACTGCTGAGTTTCCTTCTACTCCATTATATTTTTTATAACGATCTAAAACGCCTCCTTCGGTATTTAGATAATACTTGTAGTTATCTCCTGCAGGATCTTCTTCTCCTGCATAATTCGTATATATTGATCCTTCTTTGGTATCTGGCAAACCGTCTAAACCAACATCCTGATTTTTACGATTATCTGCATTTGTATCAAATGCATAAATTAAAGATTGTGATGCTGGAACGTCTCCCCAAATCGGTTGTGGTTTTACCATTATCTGATCTGGCCCTAATCCGTTTTCATATTGTTTTCTTCCGTCTTTTAAAACATCTTCAGAGACTTCTCCTAAGTTGAAATAAATTTTTCCGGTATTGTTTGTTGGCGCTTGTCCGTTTCCTACATAAGGATCAAGTACCCAAAACTGGATATATTCGACATTTCCCTGCTCAAAATTTGTAGAATTCAAGGAACGCATAATTCCTCCAAAATTTGAAGTTGCAGGATCCGTATTAAAATTTGGATTATTATTATATGGCCCTCTATCTGATGGATAATAGCTCAAATCAAGCGTATTAATAACCTGAATTTGTCCTTGTGCAATATCTGTATTTGGATATAATTCCCTGCTATAAATTCTTCTGGTTGTATTTAATGATAAATCATCGTTTGAAATACCTGATGGTTTTGAAGTATAAAATATTGGATCAATAGTGTACCAAGCCAATTTTGCTCTTTTGAAACCATATTCTAATGTACTTGAATTGGCATTAAAAGTATTATCGTTTATAGAATGTACAAATGGTGTAGAAGCCAGACTCCAGGCATAAGCTGACCGCATATCTATTGTAGACTGTGAGCCTTCAAAATCATCTACATATATAGTTGCCTCTCCCTCAAAATCACTTGCTTTTGGAGCATCCGGTCTTAGAAAAGCAACTTCTCCACGAATCGAAAGATTCGATGGAACATCTGTATCTATATTTGGTAATTTGTTTACTAATCTGGTCAAGAAAGGAACTTCTGTTGAATAATTTCCGTTAAAACCAAAAATAGTATTGTTTACAGATTCCTGCCCATAACTCGATTTTTGAGTAAATGGTCTTTCTGTCATTTTTAAATAAGTACCTCCAACAATAAAATGATCTGAAATTTTGTGTTCGATATTAAATCCCATAAATCTTCGGGTTTGCTGTCCGAAAACTGAATTGTTTTCCAGCGAAACCTCAATTGGTGTATTTGAAGCCTGAAGTGAAGGATCTAAAATTTGCACTCTTCCTAGTTGATAATCGACACTATAGTCAATTCCTTCTACCAATCTTCGTCCGGCAGCCATTACTACAACAGAACCCTGTGGCACGTTAAAAGCTCCAATTGGAATACCATTACTTCCTGAAGATTTATATTTTCCTCTTAATAAGAATTTATTTTTATCACTATCCTGTAACGCTCCTGATTGCGTATTTCTATACATGTTATTAAACACATATTTTTTTTGATTTGGATTATATGTAGAAGGATCGTTGTAGTTTTCCCCTGAACCTGTATCTAATTTATCAAACAAAAGTTTTCCAAAAGGTTCTTTGGTTGTAAAAATGATTCGACCATTTTGAACGTCTACAGTTACACCCGGAAGGTAATCAAAGAAACCGTCTCCTCCTGTTTGCGGGTCATTATTGTAATTTAATCGGTCTAAATTGAAAACATTCAATAATGGTGTATCTTTTACCATCATATCTGGTTTCGGGGGAGGGTTCGAAGGAAATTCTGTTCCCGGTACCGGGGTAATATAATTTATAGGCGAAGGATCTGTATAAAGAATGTTTAATCTAAAATCGTCTTGCTTAATTTGATAAGCCTGAGGAATTTGATACACGTTTTTCATCATCAGATTCCAAACCGGATTTTGTACGTTTGTTAAACTGCTTTTCAGCATTTTTAAAATCAAACTTTGCGTAATAATAGCCTGATTTGAAGTGTTGTTTCCTGTAACTACTGTTCCATCAACTCCATCACTACCAAACTCTCCTACCTGATAAACTTTACCTCCAACAGTATACTCATAAGCAACCGCCAAAATCTCATCATTTGCCAAACGTTGCTGCAAAGAGATATATCCTAATTGCGCATTAAATGTAAACTCATTTGCATTTAATTTTCTTGCATTTTCTAATACTGAATAATCAATACCTTCACTTACGTTTGCATTATTGAATCCTGATTTTGCCGTTACAATTTCTCTAATATTTGAGTTTAAAAATGAACCTGGCTGACCAATAGCTGCAGGATTATATTTATTATTATCATTCTCAGCCGGAGAATCAACGGGATTATTAAAAAACCCTGTCGTTGGAGTTACAACCACAACCTGATTGTCTGGAATACCAGTTGCTTGTGCTTCTCCTAAATCCTGAAGTGCAATAACGTTTCGTAAATTATTACTGGTTGTATTAACTCTATTTTGTTTGTTGGTTACCCAAATCTCAATTCTGGTTACCTGTACACGACTATCAATAAATGGATATCCTTTTAAAGAAGCATCATATTTGTTTCTGAAATATTGTGATAAGAAGAAGTGCCTGTCATTATCATAGTCTAAGGCATACAAATCAAAATTTTGAACTGTACCTCCACCTTCTGCAACTATACTCTTTGTTTTTGATTTTTGTTCTGAGAAAACTCCGGTGATTGTTGTTTTACCAAATTGCAATTGAGTTTTAACCCCAAATAAACTTTGAGCCCCACGTATAAGCGTGCTATTTAAAGGCATACTAACATTACCAACTTCTACTTTTTGAATAATATCATCTTCAGAAGGGGAATAAGCTAGTTTAAATAAATTTTGAAAAGCAAATGTAGACTGGGTATCATAATTAGCATTTACATCTAATCTGGTTCCTACTTTACCCATTAAACTCATGCTTATTCTCTGATTAAAATCAAAGGTTAAGCTTGATCTGTTTCTAGGCGAGAATGAGGGATTATCTTGCTTGGTATATCGAAGACCCAAATCCATTTCGACTGATCCTGTAGGTTTTACATCAATTGTATTACTTCCAAAAATACTTTCAAAAAGACTTGAGTTAATATAATATCGCGGTAATAAATTCTTTTTACCAGCTTCGCTGCCTGCTTTTTTACCATCAATAGCATCAGATTTTTTTTTGAAATAATCTCTTCTGGATTCTTTCAAAACTAAATCTTCGTATTCCTTAGGTGTTAAAACAATAGGGTAATTGATAGAGAAACCATCAACCGAACTGGTATAAATATAACGGTCTGTAATGGGATCGTATTTATAAGCTGAAAGTATACTTGGTGGGTTTTCAAGCTCAACCTTTCCAACTGAAAATTGAGTTTTAGTTGTATCTTGAATTGCTTGATTTACTTGCGCACGCAAAACATTACCGCAAAATAAGACCAGCAAAAAAATACAAATTTTACGCATACAATTCCTTTATTTAAATTGAGTTTATAAGCTTTTTAAAGCTTTTTTGATGATTGTTTCTACAGTAGCCTCCGGATCTTCTTTAACAATCTTTTCGACTACTTTTTCAGAAGTTTTGCGAACAAAACCTAGAACTTCCAAAGCAGATAACGCTTCATCTCTATTTGTATTGTTTTGTACTACAGAAACTTCATCTAAATCGTACAACTTTAACACTTTTTCTTTTAAATCAAGTATAACTCTTTGTGCTGTTTTGTTTCCAATTCCTTTAATAGATTGTATAACACCTACATCACCAGAGGCAATTGCATTAATTATCTGTCTTGGCTCTATTGACGATAACATTGTTCTGGCAATATTAGCTCCAATACCGGAAACAGATAACAACATTCTAAATATTTCTCGCTCTGATTTCTCTGCAAAACCAAATAAAGTATGCGCATCCTCTTTAATTTGAAGATGCGTATACAATTTTATATTCTCTGCATTAGGAATTAATGAGAAGGTATGCAGCGATATATGTACCTGATAACCAACCCCTCCACAATCAATTACGACTTCAGTAGGGTTTTTCTCAACTAACCTGCCTTGCAAATGTGCTATCATAGTATAATTTATTAGGGTCAAATATAATAAAAATGCAATAAAAATACGACAATATTATTTGACCCTTATATTTCTACTATTTAGCTAGTTTATTTTTTTTATTCTCTTTTTCCTGAGCGTCAATAACTGCAATTGCAGCCATATTCACCATTTCCTCAACACTTGCTCCTAATTGAAAAATGTGAACAGGTTTACCCATTCCCATCATGATTGGACCAATAGAATTTACTTTATATAATTCTTTTAATAATTTATAAGTAATATTTGCCGACTCTAAGTTAGGAAAAATCAATGTATTTACCTTCTTTCCTGCCAATTTTGAGAAAGGAAATTTTTCAGCAAGCATTTCTTGGTTTAAAGCAAAATCTGCCTGGATTTCTCCATCAACAATCATTTCAGGATGATTTTTGTGCAAATATGATACTGCTTCTCTAACTTTTGAAGCACTTTGACTTGTTGAAGATCCAAAATTTGAATATGAAACCATTGCAATAACTGGCTCAACACCAAACATTTTTGCTGTTTTTGCCGTCATAATTGCAATATTAATTAAATCTTCTGCCGAAGGATTTATATTGATTGCTGTATCTGACAGGAACATTGGTCCGCGAGAAGTCAACATCATGTTTGCAGTTGCAACAAGTGAAGCTCCTTGCGCTTTTTCGATTAATTGCAGCATTGGTTTTACAACAGTTGGATAACTTCTTGTATGACCAGTAACTAAAGCATCTGCTTCGCCTTCATTAACCATCATTGCAGCAAAATAGTTTCTTTCGCGCATGAATTTTTGAGCATCAAGTAGCGAAACTCCCCTTCTTTCTCTTGTTTCCCAATATGATTTTGCAAATCTATTGCGTCTTGCTTCTTCTTCATTCGTTTTAGGATCAATGATTTCAAGTTCAGCTTCAAAACCTAATTCAGCTTTAAGCTCTAAAATCACTTCTTTATTACCTAATAAAATTGGGTGACCAATTCCGTCCTCATGAACAATTTGAGCTGCTTTTAATACATTTAACTGATCCGCTTCAGCAAAAACAATTCTTTTAGGATCCATTTTAGCACGGTTTGTCATCAAACGCACCATTTTATTATCGTTCCCCATACGTTCGCGAAGCGTATCTTCATAAGCTGCCCAATCTGTAATAGGATTTTTTGCAACACCAGATTCCATCGCTGCTTTTGCAACTGCCGGAGCAACTATAGTAATTAATCTTGGGTCAAATGGTTTAGGAATAATATAATCGTTACCAAAGCCTAATTTTGTTGCACCATACGCCACATTTACTTGTTCCGGCACTGGTTCTTTCGCCAAAATAGCCAAGGCTTTTACGGCAGCCATTTTCATAGCCTCATTAATTTTAGTAGCTCTAACATCTAGCGCTCCTCTAAAAATATATGGAAAACCTAAAACGTTATTTACCTGATTAGGAAAGTCTGAACGTCCTGTAGCCATAATAACATCTTTACGAGTTTCTGTAGCTAAATTATAATCGATTTCCGGATTTGGATTTGCCATCGCAAAAACAATTGGATTATCTTTCATTGTCAACAACATTTCAGCCGACAAAATACCTCCTGAAGACAATCCTATGAAAACATCTGCCCCTTTTACTGCTTCTGCTAATTCAATTTTAGGGCCATCAACAGCATATTTTAATTGCAATTCTGATAGTGAAGGATTGTCTTTTGTTAAAAGTCCTTTACTATTAAACATTTTAATATTTTCGACCTTAACTCCTAACAAAACATATAAATCAGTACAAGCTATTGCAGCCGAACCTGCGCCAGAAACTACTACTTTTACATCTTCTGCTTTTTTTCCTGCCAATTCCAATGCATTGATTAAAGCTGCCGAAGAAATAATTGCCGTACCATGCTGATCATCGTGCATTACAGGAATATCCAATTCTTCAACCAATCTTCTTTCGATTTCGAAAGATTCTGGTGCTTTAATATCTTCAAGATTTATTCCTCCAAAAGTTGGAGCAATATTTTTAACTGTCTGGATAAACTCTTCTATGTCTTTTGTTCCGATTTCAATATCAAAAACGTCAATATCAGAGAAAATTTTAAACAATAAACCTTTTCCTTCCATTACTGGTTTAGAAGCTTCAGGACCAATATCTCCAAGCCCTAAAACTGCTGTACCGTTTGAAATAACGGCAACCAAATTTCCTTTTGCTGTGTATTTATAAACGTCGTCAACGTTTGCTGCAATTTCTAAACACGGTTCAGCAACACCTGGCGAATAAGCCAAAGATAAGTCTCTTTGGGTTGCATATTTTTTTGTTGGAACTACCTGAATTTTTCCTGGAGTTGGTTCTGAATGATACAGTAACGCTTCTCTTCTTTTACTCTCTTTGTTCATTATATTTTAGCTTTTATTCTAGCTTACAAAGATATAAGTCTTGGTTTAAAATGGCGTCTTTTTATGTTTTTCTTTTCTTAAAAAAACGTTTTCGTTAAACCAAAAAAAATAGTCCATCACAATATGGACTATTAAATAAAATTTATTATTTGATTTTATATTACTGAGAAATATAAGAGTCTAAATGCTTTATAGTATCTTTTTGAATTTCTATAATCGCTTTTACAACGTCACTGATCGAAATTATTCCTATCACAATTCCATCTTCCAAAACTGGCAAATGTCTGACTCTTTTGGTGCTCATCAACTCCATGCAATCTTCGATATTATTTGAAAGGGTTACCGAAGAAACATCGTTTTCCATGATTTCGTGTACAAAGGTTTCTTTTGATGACTTGTCTTTCAAAACAATTTTTCGGGCATAATCCCTCTCAGACAATATTCCTTTTAAGTCGGTTCCATCAATAACCAGAATTGCCCCAATGTTTTTTTCCCCCATTACTTTCAGAGCTTCATAAACTGTTGTTGTTGAAAGTACGGAATAAACATCTTTTCCTTTTGTGTTTAGTATTTGATTTACAGTCATATCTGAAAAATTTTAAGTCCTATAAAGTTAAAAAAAAATAAACACAAACTGTAACGAAAACGTTTTTTTAAAACTTAATCAGTTCATTTTAAACATAATAAGTTAAAATTTAATCTGAGGAAACTTTACTTTAAAAAAATGAATGAATTTTAATGCTTTTTTGCGAAAAGCGCAGAGTTTTTGACGGTTTTAGATTTATTATAAATAAAAAAAGACTTTTCTAAGTTTTTAGACAAATCGTCCCTAAACCCGACAGGTTTTTAAAACCTGTCGGGTTTAGGGACGATTTGTCTTCATTACAATTTGTCATAAATGACAAGATTGCAATTATAATGCGAAGGACGGATTTATTTCAAATAAAAAAAGTCCTTTTCTAAGTTTTAAAAAAGGACTTCTACTGTTTATTATAAATTGGTGATGATAAATTCGCTTCGTCTGTTTTGCTGATGTTCTTTTTCGGTACATTTTACACCATCGGCACATTTATTTACTAATTGTGTTTCTCCGTATCCTTTTGCTGTTAATCGGCTTGCGTCAATTCCTTTTTGTATCAACCAATTCTTAGTCGATTCTGCTCTTTTGTCTGATAAAATCTGATTACTTTCAGTCGATGAACGGCTGTCTGTATGCGAACGAATATCTAATTTTATAGTTGGATATTGTTTTAGCATATCAACAATTTTCTGCAATTGAGGTTCAGATGTTTTTTTGATTGTAGCTTTTCCTAAATCAAAAAAGTTCATTGGGATTTTTAATAATTTCCCTAAATCAGTTCCAATGGTAATAGTAACTTTAACTGGTTTAATAGAATTATTTGCTTTTATTACAACCGGAATTGCTGTTATTGGTTTTGGTTTCTTTTCTAAAGCTATTGGCAGAGAAACTGAACCTGTTGCTTTTTTCAGCGTCACAGAAACTTCTTTAAACAAATAGTCTTCTTTTGATGTTTTGATAAAGTATTTTTTTCCGCATTTTACATTCGAAAAAACATAATTTCCGTTAGCATCAGATTTTGCTTCAACGGCGGATTTACCTGCTTCGCCAAATAAAATTAACGCAACATTTGAAAGTGTTTCGTTTGTTTCCTGATCTGTAATTGTTCCTGATATCAACTGTTCGCAAATTAATCTGCGGTTTTCTGTAAATCGATACACATCGTCCAATCCTTGACCGTTTACTCTATTTGAAGAGAAAAACCCATTTCTGTTTTTACTGTTAATTATAAAAGCAAAATCGTCTTGTTTACTATTAATTGGTTCTCCAATATTCTGAACTTCATCAAAAGAACCTTCTTTACTTATTTTCGAAACATAAATATCAAGTCCACCTAATCCCGGTCTTCCGTCGCTGGCAAAATAAAGTTCATTTTCATCTGAAATATAAGGAAAGGTTTCTCTTCCTTCTGTATTGATTTCTGAACCTAAATTTTCAGGTTTCCCAAAAGTTCCATCAGCTTCTATACTTACTTTAAAAATATCCGAAGCTCCGAGCGTTCCGGGCATATCTGATGCAAAATACAATGTTTTTTCATCGACACTTAAAGCCGGATGTGCAACACTGTATTCGTCACTATTAAAAGGAAGCTCCTGAACTTCTTTCCATTCGCCGTCTATTAAATTTGCTTTAAAAAGTTTTAAGAATGTAATTTTATTTTCATTCTGTCTTCTTTTTCCATCTACAGAATTATTTCTGGTGAAGTACATTGTTCTTCCGTCTTTTGTAAAAACCGGAGTCGATTGATTGAAATTGACTTTTAAATTTTCTTTGTGAAACAACATTGGCTCTCCAATACTTCCGTCAGGATTTAAGTCAACAGCATACAAAGTTGAAATTGCTTTATTGGTCCATTTAAAGTTCTTTTTGATTATTGTACCGGTATCTCTGGCAGATGTAAATACTAGTTTATTATCTAAAATTGTACTTCCGTAATCTGAATCTTTCGAATTAATTCCAGCATCTGCAATATCAAATCGACCTGAATTTGCTTTGATATCTTCTAAATAATTTTTATTGTTTGCGAATAGAATCCCTCTTTTATCTGATGGTGCTTTTTGGATGAGTTTTTCAAGAATTTCATTTGATTGCGTATAATTCCCTTCTGATTTTAAACATTGCGCATATTTGTACAAATACTCTGGTTCCTGATTTTCATTAAGGATATATAATTCCTGATAGTATTTTAAAGCTTCTTGTAATTCTCCAATAAGATAGTAGGAATTGCCTAATCTTTGAAATACTTTTTCGTCTCTAACTCCTTTTTCAACTAAACGTTCGTAGGCTTTTATTGCATCCGCGTAAGCGTAATTGTCATATTTTTTATCTGCATTTTTTATGCTAGCAGTTTGGGCATTTGCCACGAAAAAAATGCTACAGAACAAAAAGCAATATAATAGTTTTTTAATCTTCATATTTTAAATCAATTAAAAGAATCTTGGTGATGTAAGTCTGTTGTAATTATTGAAAAATTCAAAACGAAGGAAAATCTCATGTGATCCTGAATTGTATCTTCTTAAGTTGGTGGTTTCATGATCGTAACCGTATCCTATATACATTGATTTTGAAACCTGAAAACCTGCCATTGCACTTACCGAAGCGCTCCAACGATACGCAAGCCCTACAACAAATTTATCATTAAACATAAAATTTCCTGAAACATCTACTTGCAAAGGTGCTCCTTCTACCATTTTTGTTAACAGGGTTGGCTTGAATTTTATATACTCTAAATGGTCTAAATTAAAGACGTAACCTGCCATAAAATAATAGTTGATTTTATCTTTGAAAATAGCAACATCATTATCATTATATCTATTGGTTTGGATAAAATTGGGCACTGATAATCCAATGTAAGCCTGATCTGAATGCCAATAAACACCTGCTCCAATATTTGGTGTGAACTTATTATTTAGATCCTGAAACTGTGGATCTCCTTGATTTTCATAACTTAATTTACTTACATCTAAATTGAAAAGGTTGGCTGTTGCTTTTAACCCAAAAGACAGTTTAAATTTTTCTGAAGTTGGAATACTATAAGATAAATCAGCTGACAATGTATTTTCGTTTGTTGGTCCAATTTTGTCATTTACCAACGATACTCCTAATCCTAGTTTACTATTGTTTAAAGGTGTATTTATAGAAAAAGTACTTGTTTGTGGTGCTCCATCAAGTCCTACCCATTGTGTACGATATAAACCAAAAACACTTATGACACCACGCGACCCAGCATAAGCGGGATTGATTGCGATAGTATTATACATATATTGTGTAAACTGCGCATCTTGTTGTGCGGTACATACAACAGAAAAAAACATAAAAATTAAAACTAGTTTTTTCATTTGATGATCTTTAAAAAAAGGGCTTAGCGCTGTACTAAGCCGTTTATTATTTTTATTTATTAATATATAAGTAACCTGATAATTCATATTGGTTTGATCCGCTATCTCTGTATTTCAGTATATAGTAATAGGTTCCTACCGGTAAACCATCCGATTGTTTTACAGTTGTACGCCCTTGAGACACTCCAACAAAAACTCTGTCTTCATTATTATAGTGATCTGTATTATAAACCAAAACTCCCCAACGATTGTATATTTCGACTGTATTATCCGGATAACATTCTAATCCCTGAATATAGAATCTTGCATTTTTAGAATCTCCGTTTGGAGAAAAGGCATTGAAGACTTTTATCTGACATCCATTCAGCGCTAAAACGGTTGGTCTGTCATCTGCATTACTTTCCTGATCAGATGTATCGCTAACAATAATTCCTTTTGCACTTCGCCCTTGAACACTTGCCTGATTTGTAACGCTTCCGTGGTTTATATCATTTTGTGTTATTTTGTACTCGGCTGTAAAGTTTGTATCATTAGATTCGTTTACCCCTAAATCAATGGCTTGTCCAGAGATTACAACACCCGGTAAAGGATCTGCAATCTTGATTTGCACTAAAGCTACATTACCTGTATTAGTTATTTTAAACTTATAGGTAATTGTTTCACCAGCTTCTGCAACGCCATCTCTGTTTTCATCATTAAACGAAGCTGTTTTAATAATTGCGACAGAAGGAACTTCTACAAAAACATTTAATGTTGCAGTTTTACAATTGGTTGGATTTGCTTTTTCACAAACTTGATAAGTCAGTGCATAATTTCCTCCAGGAGTATTTGGTTTTACGTTTACTGTTCCATCTGAATTAAATTCAAAATAAGAACTGGTTGAAGTATTCGTAAATACAATATCAGCTATATTAATTGGTAATCCTTTTACTAAATCATTGTTCAGAACATTGATAAATTCCAGTTCCCCATTTATTCCGTCAACATTGGCTGTGTCATTGGTTAAAACAATTGGAATTAGTGGCGTAATTGGCGGTTCCGGATTAGCAGAATTCAATACTGTAATACGAACAATAGCCTGACTACAATTTGATAAATTTAAAGCATCACAAATTTGATATGTTAATTGATATGTCCCAGAAGGTGTTTTTGGCTGAAGATCTATTGATCCGTCTGCATTTAAAATCAAATTAGGATTTGGAATAACGGTAGTTAAAACCACATTCGTTGCATTTAATATTACTCCGTTTAAAATATCATTCTTAAAAATATTCAATGCCGTACTTATTTCCTTATTTGTATTAATTGGCCCTGCTTCGTCATCATTTGCCTTAATTGTAAATATTGGTTTTGCATTGCATGTTGCTGTTGCTACAGGATAATTTACTACAACATTTACTGTTGAATTTACTGAAAACTCCATTGTCACACTTGGTTTTGTTTTTTCAAATCCGTCAGCACCTTCTGTCCATTGCCCGTTTGTTAGCAACCATCCCGGCCAATCTAAACCATTTCCGTTATTGTCAATAACAGCACCCGGCCACAAAATATTCCCACTTAATGGTAAATTGGTTTGAGTTGCAACAACGTTATTTGCACTATCAATCCATCTTATTGTTAGTAAGTTATTTGGTGTGAAATTATCTGGTACTACATTATAAGAAACATAAGGAACATTGTTCGAACAATAACTATTTGCTGTTATTGTCATTGTTGGTGCAACAACAGTAACTTTTACTGTTGCTATACTACAATTTGTAGTGTTCAATTCGCAAACCTGATATGTTAATTCATAAGTTCCGGCTGGTGTATTGGCTTTTAGAACAATTGTTCCGTCTAAATTTAGTTTGATGTTTCCTGTTGGATCTGCAACTGTTTCTGAAATACTAACTGCTGTCGATACAATTGGTTGTCCGTTTTTAGTATCATTATCAAGAACATTTAATACCGTTTTTGGTTGATTTGTTCCTACAACCGAACTTGCTGAATCATCTTTTAATACTAACACAGCACCTGTTACAGGAATTATACTTTTTGCTGTATCACAGTTTATTGGATTATTTATTTCGCAAATACTGTATTCAACTTCGTAGTTTCCTATTGGAGTTCCTGCCGCTACGGTTATTGTTCCGTCTGCATTCAAAGTCAATCCTGTTGGAACTGCTAGACCTGTCAATTTAACCTGGCCTGCCTGAGTTCCTATCACTGCTGAACTTCCGTTTAAGGTGTCGTTTGTTATTAATGAAATTGTCGTTGTACCTCCGATGCTTCCATTTACCGGAGCTGTTGTTTCTGGAACTGCATCGATAACTGGTGCTGTAACTATTACTGCTATGGTAGCAGAATCACAAATTGCAAGATTTGTTGATTTACAAATTGTATAAGTAATTATGTGTGTTCCTACAGCTGTATTAGGAGCTATTACTATCGTCCCATCCGAGTTAAATGTCAATCCTGCTGGAAGTGTTGTTGTTGAAACGCTAACATCTGTTGGCAAAAATGCTAATCCATTTATTTTATCATTTACAAAAACAGTTGAAATCGTTCCTCCTATCGCACCATTAATTGATGATGGTGTATCATCTTCAGCGCATATAAAATCTGAAATTATAATATCTGAAGAAGCCAAAGATTCACAGCCAAAAGAATTTGTAACTGTATAATTATATGTATTCCCCGGAAGCAGTCCAGAAATTGTTGTTGTCGTTGTATTTCCAGAAATATTGCCTGGATTTATTGTCCATGTTCCGGTTGGTAAACCACTTAATTCAACACTCGCAACTGATGATGAACATGTTGGTTGATTGATTGTATTAACAATTGGTTTAGCAATAGTACTTACCGTAAGGTTTAAAATCTGATCTGCCGTACAGCCGTCGTTGTTAATGGTATAAGTATTGGCAACTGTATAAGTGTTTCCGTTCGCTGACCAGATGTAATTCTCTCCTGAACAAATCGTTTTGTTGGTTACAACAGCTGATGGTTTTGGTGTTACAGTCAGATTCAATATCTGATCTGCTGTGCAGCCGTCGTTGTTAATGGTATAAGTATTGGCAACTGTATAAGTGTTTCCGTTCGCTGACCAGATGTAATTCTCTCCTGAACAAATCGTTTTGTTGGTTACAACAGCTGATGGTTTTGGTGTTACAGTCAGATTCAATATCTGATCTGCTGTGCAGCCGTCGTTGTTAATGGTATAAGTATTGGCAACTGTATAAGTGTTTCCGTTCGCTGACCAGATGTAATTCTCTCCTGAACAAATCGTTTTGTTGGTTACAACAGCTGATGGTTTTGGTGTTACAGTCAGATTCAAAATCTGATCTGCTGTACAGCCGTCGTTGTTAATGGTATAAGTGTCAGCAACTGTATAAGTGTTTCCGTTAGCCGACCAGATGTAACTCTCACCGGAACAAATCGTTTTGTTGGTTACAACAACTGATGGTTTTGGTGTAACTGTCAAATTCAAAATCTGATCTGCTGTACAACCGTCGTTGTTAACGGTATAAGTATCGGCAACTGTATAAGTGTTTCCATTAGCCGACCAGATGTAATTCTCACCTGAACAAATCGTTTTATTGGTTACAACAGCTGATGGTTTTGGTGTTACAGTCAAATTTAAAATCTGATCTGCCGTACAGCCGTCGTTGTTAATGGTATAAGTATTGGCAACTGTATAAGTATTTCCGTTTGCTGACCAGATATAATTCTCTCCTGAACAGATCGTTTTATTGGTTACAACAGCTGATGGTTTTGGTGTTACGGTAAGGTTTAAAATCTGATCTGCCGTACAGCCGTCGTTGTTAATGGTATAAGTATTGGCAACTGTATAAGTGTTTCCGTTTGCTGCCCAGATGTAACTCTCTCCAGAACAAATCGTTTTATTGGTTACAACAGCTGATGGTTTTGGTGTAACGGTAAGGTTTAAAATCTGATCTGCTGTGCAGCCGTCGTTGTTAATGGTATAAGTATTGGCAACGTTATATGTGCTTCCGTTAGCTGACCAGATGTAATTCTCTCCTGAACAAATCGTTTTATTGGTTACAACAGTAGTTGGTTTTGGTGTTACAATCAAATTTAAAATCTGATCTGCTGTGCAACCGTCGTTAACTATTTTTAAGGCGGATTGGTTGGTATTGTAAACGGTATTGTTTGCCGCCCAAGTATAACTCTCTCCGGAACAAATCGTTTTGTTGGTTACAACAGCTGATGGTTTTGGTGTTACAGTCAAATTCAATATCTGATCTGCTGTGCAACCGTCGTTGTTAATGGTATAAGTATCGGCAACTGTATAAGTGCTTCCGTTTGCTGACCAGATATAATTCTCTCCTGAACAGATCGTTTTGTTGGTTACAACAGCTGATGGTTTTGGTGTTACAGTCAAATTCAATATCTGATCTGCCGTACAGCCGTCGTTGTTAACGGTATAAGTATTGGCAACTGTATAAGTACTTCCGTTTGCTGACCAGATGTAATTCTCTCCTGAACAGATCGTTTTGTTGGTTACAACAGCTGATGGTTTTGGTGTTACAGTCAAATTCAATATCTGATCTGCCGTACAGCCGTCGTTGTTAACGGTATAAGTATTGGCAACTGTATAAGTACTTCCGTTTGCTGACCAGATGTAATTCTCTCCTGAACAGATCGTTTTGTTGGTTACAACAGTAGTTGGTTTTGGTGTTACAATCAAATTTAAAATCTGATCTGCTGTACAGCCGTCGTTGTTAACGGTATAAGTGTCAGCAACTGTATAAGTGTTTCCGTTTGCTGACCAGATATAATTCTCTCCTGAACAAATCGTTTTGTTGGTTACAACAGTAGTTGGTTTTGGTGTTACAGTCAGATTCAATATCTGATCTGCTGTGCAGCCGTCGTTGTTAATGGTATAAGTATTGGCAACGTTATATGTGCTTCCGTTAGCTGACCAGATGTAATTCTCTCCTGAACAGATCGTTTTGTTGGTTACAACAGCTGATGGTTTTGGTGTTACGGTAAGGTTTAAAATCTGATCTGCCGTACAACCGTCGTTGTTAATGGTATAAGTATTGGCAACTGTATAAGTGTTTCCGTTAGCTGCCCAGATGTAATTCTGTCCTGAACAGATCGTTTTATTGGTTACAACAGTAGTTGGTTTTGGTGTTACGGTAAGGTTTAAAATCTGATCTGCTGTGCAGCCGTCATTGTTAATGGTATAAGTATTGGCAACGTTATATGTGCTTCCGTTAGCTGACCAGATATAATTCTCTCCCGAACAAATCGTTTTATTGGTTACAACAGTAGTTGGTTTTGGTGTTACAATCAAATTTAAAATCTGATCTGCTGTACAACCGTCGTTGTTAACGGTATAAGTGTCAGCAACTGTATAAGTATTTCCGTTTGCTGACCAGATGTAACTCTCTCCTGAACAAATCATTTTGTTCGTTACAACAGCTGATGGTTTTGGTGTTACAGTAAGGTTCAATATCTGATCTGCTGTGCAGCCGTCGTTGTTAATGGTATAAGTATTGGCAACTGTATAAGTGTTTCCATTAGCCGACCAGATGTAATTCTCTCCTGAACAAATCGTTTTATTGGTTACAACAGCTGATGGTTTTGGTGTTACGGTAAGGTTTAAAATCTGATCTGACGTACAGCCATTGTTGTTAATGGTATAAGTACTGGCAACTGTATAAGTATTTCCGTTTGCTGACCAGATATAATTCTCTCCTGAACAGATCGTTTTATTGGTTACAACAGTAGTTGGTTTTGGTGTTACGGTAAGGTTTAAAATCTGATCTGCTGTGCAACCGTCGTTAACAATTTTTAAGGCGGATTGGTTGGTGTTGTAAACGGTATTGTTTGCCACCCAAGTATAACTCTCTCCTGAACAAATCGTTTTGTTGGTTACAACAGCTGATGGTTTTGGTGTTACGGTAAGGTTTAAAATCTGATCTGCCGTACAGCCGTCGTTGTTAATGGTATAAGTATTGGCAACTGTATAAGTGTTTCCGTTAGCTGCCCAGATGTAATTCTGTCCTGAACAGATCGTTTTGTTGGTTACAACAGTAGTTGGTTTTGGTGTTACAGTCAAATTCAATATCTGATCTGCTGTGCAGCCGTCATTAACGATTTTTAAAGCAGATTGATTGGTCGTGTAAATGTTATTGTTTACAGGCCATGAATAACTCCCGCCGGAACAGATGCTTTTATTTGTGATAACATCTGCAGGTTTTGGTGTTACTGTTACCGATACCGAAGTTCTTGGGCTCTCGCAACCACTTGTAGTTTTACTTACATAATAAGTACCGTTTGTTAAAGTTTCATTTCCTGCATAAAGCGTGCCTCCTGTGCTTGCATTGTACCATTTGATACCTACTCCTGACGGAGATAAATCACTTACCAGTTTATTATCAACTAAACAGAAAGTCTGAGCTGTAGCGCTTGGTGCTGATGGAGTAGAATTAACGGTTACCGATGTTGCAACAGAAGCGGGACTTTGACATCCTGTAGCATTTGCAACTTTAACACTGTAACTTCCTGTAATAGATACTGTGATCGACTGAGTTGTGGCTCCTGTTGACCATAGATAACCGGTTCCCACAGTTGAAGTCAAAACAACACTTCCACCAGTGCAAAATGTTATTGGACCGCTTGCTGAAATTGATGGAGCTGCAGGAGATGCTAATACAATTACATCATCTTCTGTTTTTGAAGTACCATCAAAATTGGTTCCTCCCACATTTAATCCTCCCCCTGTTTGATAGGCTGTATTAGCAGTTCCAAAAGAATTTGTGAATGGTGTAATTCTTCTCGATGGGTCTGCTATTGTTCTTGTTGGATCTAAATATAAAGCTTGAGCTTTCGAACTATAAGTAGTACCTGGCGCCATAGCATCTGCAACTTTTCCTACAAGCGTAATTGTAACAACTCCATTCAAAGGAATATTGAAGCCTCCAACAATAGGACTATTTGCTGTACCTGTATTTGCCAATGAGCCCATTGGACCAGAAGCATTAAGTGTATAACTTACTGTTGCAGAATCAAAATTTATTCCACTAGGAAAAAGATAATTTAAATTTACTTGTGCAGCATTTCCACTTCCCAAATTTGTTATTTCTATTTCATAAATAACTGTTGCATCAATTGTATTACATATAGATTTATTTACTGAATTTACTTTTGTAGAAAGGGAAGATAAACAATTTGAATTAATTTGCAATTCAGAAGGCATATCACTTGAGCTGAAAGTAGATACATAGCCAGCAGTTCCCGGTTGAGCACCATGATTCTTATTATCAGCTGTCACTCCAGAAGTTCCATTAATTACAGAAGTATTAATAGTAACTCCTGATCCCGGAACATTATATCTAATTATTCCACCACCACCACCACCACCAGGGCCATGTGAATTATTTTCGTCATTTAATGTATTTCCTCCATTTCCACCTTTTGCCTCAATATTAATTGTGGTGGTACTATTATTCGAAATATTTAGAAAAACGGTTCCTCCTGCTCCACCACCTCCAGCTCCATCAGGTGCGCCTGAATAAGTTCCAGCGGCTCCTACACCTCCATTTGCATAAATATTTCCTGATCCTTGTATCGAACCAGCATTAATCAAAATTATAGCTCCTCCAACTCCTCCTTTTACGCCATTTACAGCGTTATTGGCATCACCGGCTCCACCTCCACCTCCCATAACAAGCCGGGTAAGCAGTGGTGTTGTAGTAAGATATGAAGTGTATCCTGGTCGGCCACCTCCGTTTAAAGGACTAACATCTCCTCCCCCTCCTTGCCAACCTAAGCCACCTAAACCTCCATTTCCTCCATTTCCTCCGCCTCCGCCTCCGGAATTGTGATCATTTCCACCACCACCAGCATTTGCAGGAGCTCCTCTACCGGCAGATCCTCCCGGCATACCTTCGACTCCATTATTTACCTGATTAAAACCATCCCACATATATCGCGGTGTTCCGGCAATACCTTCTCCTTTGCCTGAAACTACACTATTAGTTGAATCATCTACATAGGTAGTTGAATTGTTTGCATTTGTTGTTGCAACAGGACTATAACCTCCTCTAAACCCCCTCGCAGATCCGTCAATATTGAATCCATTAAAATTAAAAGTTCCAGAAACATTAAAAGCAATGATTCCTCCCGCAAAACCATTAAATGGAGGCGTTGTTATATTGGAGTTAAGTGTTAAGTTCGAAAACTGAGGTACACGAATAATCTGAAAAGTTCTTTTTCCTCTAGTTGTTGTTGGAGCAGCATTAAAATAATCATTCAATGCACCACCTGTGGTACCTGTCCCAATAAATGTTAAAGTTCCTCCTGTCAGGGGTACATTACTCGTTGCTATAACATATTCATAGATACCTGTATTTCCTAAATTGGTAAATCCAGTACCTCCCAAACCATCAATTCCTGAAGTTGAACTTCCTGAACCATAGTTTGGATTATTACTATAATCTATAATCGCATCCTGCATTTGGATTATTAAAACTAAATCTCCTGATGAAATTTGAGTTCCGCCAAAATTATTACCATGACTATCTGTTGCCGCAACCGCACTTAGCGCAATTGTTTTTTCACCTTTTGCTAAATTCAATGTTCCCGTTATTGGATAGTATGTATTTATCGATGTCGAAACATTTATCGGTCCATCTGCTCCTGGAGTTCCACAAACTTGCGCAAAAGACAATGTGATATTTAGTAAAAATAATGAAGCAATAAAAATTAACCTAAAAAACTTAGGAGTTCTAAAAGTAATGTTACGCATAGACAGTGTTGGTATTAATGGCGGTAATAAAAATATAATAAGCCGAACAACCAGATATGGTCTTCAGCACATAAAGCAGATACAATAAAATAAAAGGAATGGACGTCAAAAATCTCAAAAAAGTCTTTTCAAGATCTTCATACATAAAATGCGGCGTTTGGACCATAGGTTAAATAGGTTCAAGACACAAAATTGTCTTTTAGGTTAGATTTAGTCGTTTTGGCGCAGCGAAAATATGCAAACACCTAATTACTAGCTACATTCGTCGACAAACTGCATGGAAAAACGTTGAAATACACTTTTTGACGACAAAACTTAACCTAAACCTTTGAAAAACATAACTATTCGACAATAAAACAACAGAAATTTCTTAATTTTTTATAGAAAGTTTAACCTTTAATTAAATTTAGCAATAAAAAAATCATAATACCTTACAAAAAAGGAAGTGCAACTAAATTGCGCTCCCTTTTTACATACTGATAAACAATTATTTACATTATTCCGGTATAAATATCCTATTAAGCTCATCTACTCATTTAGATATGTTTTATAGGTTATTGCATAAAAATAAGTTCCGTCCGGCAATCTTTTTTGTTGCACAACGGTTGCTCTACCTTCAGAAATTACCAAATACATAACAAACTCATTATCAAAACCATAAGAATCACAAACCAAAACTTCCCAACGATCATAAATCTCTACATATGCATCGTGATAACATTTGATTACGTCAATTTTGAAAATATCGTTTATACCATCTCCATTAGGCGAAACTGTATTGTAAACTGTAATTTTACAAGCATTTAATGGAAGTATTGTTGGATCATCTTCTAAAATCGAATTATCATCAGATTTATCAGTTATAATTTGCTCTTTTGGATCAACTGCCTGAACTATCGCTTGATTTTCTATATTTCCCAGACAATATCCCCTACGGTTAAAATATAGCTTCCTACAAAATTATCGGTATTAGTTTCACCAGCTCTTAAAACAATTAAGTCTTCTGCAATAACGATTCCTGGTTTAAGATCTTTATAAAAAACAAGTAAATAAGCCCTAAAAAATTAACTTTTTTCAATTTATTCCAAAAAGGTAATATTGCGTTTTAAACCATCAAACTTGGTTCTTTTAATAGGAGAATTTTTAAAAACGGTACGAAAAGTTTCTTCCGTAATTTCGATCCAGTCTTTTTTAGAGAAAGAAAGTAACTCCGGATTTGGATTAAATAAAGGCTCTGAATGAGGTTTTGAAAACCTATTCCAAGGACAAACATCCTGACAGGTATCACAACCAAACATCCACTCATCAAATTTTCCTTTCATTTCATAAGGAATATTTTCTTTAAGCTCAATAGTATAATAAGAGATACATTTGCTTCCATCAACTACATAAGGAGCCACAATTGCCTGAGTTGGACAAGCATCTATACAAGCCGTGCAAGAACCGCAATGATCTGTTGTGGCATGATCATATTCTAAATCTAAATCCAGAATAAGTTCAGCAATAAAATAAAAAGAACCTACTTTTTGAGTTAAGAGGTTACTGTTTTTACCAATCCAACCTAATCCGCTTTTAGCTGCCCACGCCTTGTCTAAAACAGGTGCAGAATCAACAAAAGCACGACCTGAAACATCACCAATATTTTCTTGTATTGAGTGTAAAAACTCTTTCAGTTTCTCTTTTATTACAAAATGATAATCTTGTCCGTAAGCATATTTAGAGATCTTGAAACTTTCCTGATTTTGAGATTCAGAAGGAAAATAATTAAGCAAAAGCGAAACTACACTCTTGGCATCATCCACTAATAAAGTAGGATCTAAACGTTTGTCAAAATGGTTTTCCATGTATGCCATTTGACCATTACGATTATTATTTAGCCATTTTTCAAGACGTGGAGCTTCTTTCTCAAGAAAACCGGCTTTAGATATCCCACAAGAAAGAAAACCTAGCCGTTTCGCTTCAGATTTAATAAATTTCGAATATGACTCTTTAGAATTAATTGTCATCTTTTAGAGAATAAAACTTCTACTCCAACTGGTTTTAATGTGATTAAGGGATTAAAGTCAACGGAATCTTTACTGGACTTAATCACGTATTTTTTTACAATCTGAGAAAGTGTTAAACACATCTCATAAATAGCAAATCCTGAGCCAATGCACATTCTGGGTCCGGCACCAAAAGGATAAAAATATTGCATGGACAGCTTCTTTTGTTCTCCTAGAAATCGTTCAGGAATAAATTCTTCAGGATTTTCCCAATATTTAGGATTTCGATGCAACTCATAAAAAGAGACTCCAATAAGTGTTCCTTTTTTTATATTATATTCAGCAATTGTATCATCTTCAATATTTTGCCTATCTGTAATCCATGCCGGAGGATACAAACGCATAGATTCATTTAAAACAGCATTTGTATAAGACATTTTTTGCAGCTGCTCAACAATATCATTTGTCTGTGATTCAATTTCGGTAATTTCCTTAAATACTTTTTCCTGCACTTCCGGATTTCTTCCCAAAAGATGAAGCGTAAAAGTCAATGCATTTGCCGTTGTTTCGTGACCTGCAATAAACAGAATTTTTATTTCATCGACTAATTGACTAACCGACATTCCTTCGCCCGTATCTTCATATCGAGTCTCTAAAAGCATATTAAGTAAATCATTAATTTCTTCTTTCGAAGATATTCTATAATCAATAATTTCTTTAATGATTTGATTATTTTCCTCAGCCAATTCGAGATGCTTTTTTACCTGTCCGCTTAAAGAAAACCACCAGGCTTTATGAGGAAGCCTGATTTCTTTGATTAAAAAATTCTGAACTTCTTCAATAATAAATTTTATGCGATTTAGTTTTTCTTCTGATATTGAAAGTTGAAATAATGATTTAGCCACAACATTGAATGCTAACTGACTCATTACAGGAAAAAGATCAATTGATTTTTCATCAACTAAAACTTCTAATTCTGAAGCAATCGTCTGATTCATGTTTTCAACCAATTGATTCATCTTTTGCTTATGAAAAGCAGGCTGAATAAGTCTTCTTTGTTTTAACCAAAAATCACCGTCAACAGTCAAAAGCCCTTTCCCTAAATACTTAGAAAGATATACAGATTGGAATTTAGATTTATGGTAATTCTTTTGATTCTTCAGTAAAATATATTGAGCAACATCGTTGTCCCGAGATAACATAATATATTTAGTACTTCCGATTTTTAGAGAAAAAGAATCTCCTAATTTATCGAAATATCTTTTATGAAATGGAATCGGATTTTTACGCACTTCTTCAGCATTCAAAAAGAAGCTTATTATCGAAAGCTTATTCGGATAATTGTATTTTCTATTCTCAGACATGATAATAAGATTAAAACAACCCGCCTTGAATATTTGTATTTATCTTTCCTAAATGTTTATAAGCTTTATCAGTAACTTCTCGCCCACGAGGTGTACGCATAATAAAACCTTCCTGAATTAAAAAAGGTTCATAAACTTCCTCGATAGTTTCGCTGCTTTCAGAAACAGCCGTTGCCAAAGTAGAAAGCCCCACAGGTCCACCTTTAAACTTATTGATAATAGTCAACAAAATTTTATTGTCCATTTCATCAAGTCCATGCGCATCCACATTAAGTGCTTTTAGAGCATAACGGGCAATCTCTAAATCAATAGTTCCATTTCCTTTTATCTGAGCAAAATCGCGTACTCTTCTCAACAATGCATTAGCAATACGAGGTGTACCACGGCTTCGACCAGCTATCTCGATAGCAGCATCTAATGAAATTGGCATTTTAAGTATAGAAGAACTTCTTTCAACAATAGTTGTCAAAAGTTCTGTAGTATAATATTGTAATCGGGATGAAATTCCAAAACGTGCACGCATAGGCGCCGTTAGTAAACCTGAACGAGTTGTTGCGCCAATTAAAGTAAAAGGATTTAAATTGATTTGAACCGTTCTGGCGTTTGGTCCGGATTCGATCATGATATCAATTTTAAAATCTTCCATTGCCGAATATAAATACTCTTCGACAATTGGACTCAAACGATGAATCTCATCAATAAACAAAACATCTCTTTCGTCAAGATTTGTCAATAAACCAGCCAGGTCTCCAGGTTTGTCTAAAACAGGACCCGAAGTAATTTTGATTCCTACTTCAAGTTCATTAGCCAGAATATTAGCCAACGTAGTTTTCCCTAATCCGGGAGGTCCATGAAAAAGTGTATGATCAAGTGCTTCACCACGTTGATTGGCAGCAGCAACAAAAACTTTTAAATTCTCTAAAACTTGATCTTGTCCGGCAAAATCATCAAATGACAGCGGACGCAATCTTTTTTCAAGATCTAATTCTTCTGGGTTATACCCATTTGTAGTGGGATCTAGGTTCTCATTCATTTTACAAAGATAGACAAAGTAATCAGTTTGTAAAATAGATAAATTCCGAATAAAATCCTTAAGCTTCGGGATCAAATTCTAATATCTTAAATTCCAAATCCCAATAGTATTGCATTCCCGGAATTACAATTTATTGCCAAATCCCAACTTTAATTAAAACAAAAAAGACCATCTTTTCAGATGGTCTTTCTTATATTATTTTTAGTGGTGTAAAACTTCTTCACCTTCTTTCATCGGTACATTTTGCGGTACAAAATCTACATCATGATTTGGGTTACTATAGTCATACGGCCAACGGTATACGTGAGGAATTTCACCTGGCCAGTTACCGTGAATATGTTCTATCGGAGCTGTCCATTCTAATGTTGTAGATCTCCATGGATTTTGAACTGATTTCTTACCGTAGAAAATACTACTAAAGAAGTTGTACAAGAATACCAATTGGAAAGCTCCTCCAACAAGAGCAAATGTTGTAATTAAAACATTCACATTTTGTAAATCATCAAATAATGGGAAGTTTGTGTTTGTATAATAACGTCTTGGTAAACCAGCTAATCCAATAAAGTGCATTGGGAAAAATACTCCGTAAGCACAAACTGCAGTTACCCAAAAGTGAATATAACCTAAATTTTTATTTAACATTCTTCCGTACATTCTAGGGAACCAGTGGTAAATACCTGCAAACATTCCGTAAAGTGCAGAGATACCCATTACTAAGTGAAAGTGAGCAATTACAAAGTAAGTATCGTGAACGTTAATATCTAAAGTACTATCTCCTAAAATGATTCCAGTTAAACCTCCAGTGATGAAAGTAGAAACCATTCCGATAGAGAATAACATTGCAGGGTTAAATTGTAAGTTACCTTTCCATAAAGTTGTAATCCAGTTGAATGCTTTTACAGCAGACGGAATTGCAATCAATAAAGTTGTAAAGGTAAATACAGATCCTAAGAAAGGATTCATACCTGAAATAAACATGTGGTGACCCCAAACGATTGTAGATAAAAATGCAATTGCAAGAACTGACATAATCATCGCTCTGTATCCGAAGATTGGTTTACGAGAGTTCGTAGCCATAATTTCAGAAACAAGTCCCATTGCTGGTAAGATTACAATATAAACCTCAGGGTGTCCTAAGAACCAGAATAAGTGTTCGAATAATACTGGAGAACCACCTTGATAGTGTAAAACCTCTCCTGCAATATAAATATCAGATAAGAAAAATGAAGTACCGAAACTTCTATCAAAAATCAACAATAATGCAGCAGATAATAAAACCGGGAACGAAATAACCCCAATAATAGCTGTTACGAAAAATGTCCAGATAGTAAGAGGAAGTCTAGTCATAGACATTCCTTTAGTTCTTAAGTTGATAACAGTTACGATGTAATTTAAAGATCCCATTAAAGAAGATGCAATAAAGATAGCCATAGAAACTAACCATAAAGTCATACCTGTTCCTGAACCTGGAATTGCTTGTGGCAATGCACTTAATGGAGGATAAATTGTCCAACCTGCAGATGCTGGTCCAGCTTCAACAAATAAAGAAGACAACATGATTACCGCAGATAAGAAAAACAACCAGTATGAAATCATATTCATAAATCCGGAAGCCATATCTCTCGCTCCAATTTGAAGCGGAATAAGTAAGTTACTAAACGTTCCACTTAAACCAGCTGTTAGTACAAAGAATACCATAATGGTACCGTGAATCGTAACTAAGGCCAAGTAAATATCATTAGCCATTACACCATCAGGTGCAAATTTATCTCCTAATAAAACATTAAAGATTTTAAAAGACTCTTCTGGCCAAGCCAATTGCATTCTGAAAAGCAAAGACATTGCAATACCAATTACTCCCATAACAATACCAGTAATCAAGTATTGTTTTGCAATCATTTTGTGATCAATACTAAAAATGTACTTAGTAATGAACGTGTCTTTATGATGATGTTCGTGCTCGTGATCGTGTCCGTGATCGTGACCGTGCGCTTCTGCTGACATATATGTGTACTTTAAATTTTCTTAATAAATATTATTTCATAGCAACTTTAGCTACAACCGCTTTAACAGTATCAATAACTGCTTTAACAGTATCTTTAGCAGTACTATCTGTAGTAGCTTTCGCTCCTTCACCTTCTGCTGGCTTTTTAGCAGCATCAGCCGCTTTAATATCCTGAGCTAAAGTAGTTTTTTCACTTAACCATTTTTTATACTCTTCAGGAGTGTCAACGATAACTTTCATTTGCATGTTGTAATGAGAAGCTCCACAAATTTTATTACATAATAATAAATAATCAAATGTATAAGGATCTAAAGCTGTACCACCTTTAGCAACTAACTCAACACTTTTTTCAGCTCTAAGTTTGTTGATATTTGCAACTTTTTCCACCATAAAAGGCAACTCTCTGTATTCAGCAGTTGTATATGTTGGAATAAAAGCAAACTCAGTAACCATTCCAGGAACACAGTTCATTTGCGCTCTAAAGTGAGGCATATAAGCTGAGTGCAATACGTCTTGAGAACGCATTTTGAAATGTATTTTTTTACCCTTAGGGATATGTAATTCAGAAACTACAATATCATCCTGAGCATTAGGATCTGACATATCAACTCCTAAAGTATTTACACCTTCAATTAAACGTACGTTAGCTTTTCCTAAAACATTATCTTGTCCTGCATATCTTGCAGTCCATTTAAATTGTTGAGCATATAATTCGATTTCGATTACATCTTCATCTTTGTCAACAAACATAATGTTGTTCCAAGCATATAATCCGTAAAGAATTAAACAAGCCAAAACTACAGATGGAATAATACTCCAGATTGCTTCTAATTTATT